>CALGWE010000318.1:0-1420 GCA_937935915.1 uncultured Clostridia bacterium | reverse complement strand
AATAATAGCAATACAATTAAAATCGGCGTAAATGGAACAGACTTTACGATTTGGAACTATATCACAGAGGAGCTTGCTAAAGAAGATATTAATTTAGAAGTTGTCAGCTTCTCAGATTATATTCAGCCTAATATCGCTTTAGCAGAAGGGGAAGTAGATATTAATTCATTCCAAACTGAAATTTATTTTAATCAATTTATTGCAGACCGTAACTTAGACTTAACTTCAATTGGTTATAGTGTCATTGCACCAATGGCGATTTTCTCAGAAAGAGTAACAGATATTAATGAAGTGCCAAGTGGAGCAAAGGTAGCTATTCCAACAGATTTAACAAATGGGGGACGTGCCCTTATTATTTTAGAACAAGCAGGACTTCTTACATTAAAAGAGGGAGTAGGGGCAACACCAACAGTAAATGATATTGTTGCAAATCCTAAAAATCTTGAAATTACATCTGTAGACCCTAACATTATTCCACGTTCACTTGCAGATATTGATTTAGGTGTAATTAATAGTAATGTGGCTGTAACAGCAGGACTTAAACCTTTAGAGGATTCTATCTATGTACAAGACATTACAAATGATGATGCAAAAAATTATTATAATATCTTTGCTGTAAGAGCAGAAGATAAGGAGCGCCCAGAACTTAAACGCTTAGTTGAAATCTATAGAACTGAGCCGGTTAAAGCATTAATACAAGAAGTATATGATGGAGCACAAATTCCATTATTTTAATGCTATAAAGTGTGCTAGTTAAGAAAATTAAAATCTTAACTAGCCATTTTTATGTGACCTATGTAAAATATAAAAGAAATGAAATATAAAAGGAGATGGGTATGAAGAAGGAAATTATAGAATTTATAGATCAATCATCAAAAATATGGATACACATGAGCCAAAAGATTCATGGCAATCCTGAAATAGGAAATAAAGAGGTTTATGCTTCTTCCTTATTAATTGCAGCTTTAGAAGGGGCAGGATTTAAAATAGAAAAAGATATAGCAGGGCACCCAACAGGGTTTATTGCAACTAAGACTTCTTCAAAGCCAGGACCAACAATTGGTTATCTTGCAGAGTATGATGCATTAGAGGGTTTGGGACATGCCTGTGGACATAATATGATTGGTGTAAGTAGTGTAGCAGCAGCTATGGCACTTGGGGCATGTATTGAAGAAATTGGTGGGTGCGTGAAGGTATTTGGTTGTCCAGCGGAAGAAGGGTGCGTTAATGGAAGTGCTAAGGCAAGTTATGCCAAAATGGATGTT
Source organism: uncultured Clostridia bacterium (assembly GCA_937935915.1). Taxonomy (GTDB): domain Bacteria; phylum Bacillota; class Clostridia; order Lachnospirales; family Cellulosilyticaceae; genus Cellulosilyticum. The sequence goes on along the minus strand of CALGWE010000318.1, from coordinate 155 downwards.
TTCAAGGGTACAGATGTGGCGATGATGGTGCACCCATCCTCTTATACACAAAGATCAAGTACAGCTATTGCAGTAGCGCCTATTGACTTTGAGTTCTTTGGAAAGGCAGCCCATGCTTCAGCCATGCCAGAAGAAGGGATTAACGCATTAGATGC
>CALGWE010000317.1:0-2487 GCA_937935915.1 uncultured Clostridia bacterium | reverse complement strand
TACCACTTATAATATGGCCAGGGCAGAACTTGCACATGTAGAAGGCAATATAGAAGAGGCTTTGGAATTCTATAGTAAAGCATTAGAAGAAGACAATAGAGTGTTTAAAAAATTTGCGTTACAAGAAGTCATTGATATGCTAGATGAAGTTGGAGAATATAGAGAAAGTAGTCGTTACTATGAGCAATTACAACAGTGGTATGAGCATGAAGCAGAAATCATTAATAAAGACTACTCAGATTATGCAGTGTATAAGTATGCGTACGAGCATAAATTAGAAGAAAGAGCAAACAGGAAGGTTAAAATATATATAACAATTGGTATGTTAGCTGTGGGCGCTATTGGGAGTATAGTCATGTTAAGTTTAAGACGTATTCAGCTTATGAAGCTTAATAAATTAGATGGCTTAACTAAAATTTATAATCGAAGTTATTTTGAAAAGTGTTATAGCACACTGATTACCCAGGAAAAACAATTTGTAACCATTATCTTTGATATAGACCACTTTAAATTAATTAATGATACATATGGGCATGCAGTAGGCGATAAGGTAATCCAAAAGGTTGTAGAACTAAGTCAAAAGGTAATTGGTAAAAAGGGCACCTTATTTAGATATGGCGGTGAAGAGTTTGTAGTACTTGTTGAGACATTAAAACTACAAGAAGCAGCCAATTTAGCAGAGAAAATTAGAGAGAAGGTAGAAGAATATAGCTGGGAAGACACAACCCCTGTTACAGTGAGCATAGGTGTAGCAGAATCTAGTGCAGCGTTAAGAGATGTATTAAATAAGGCGGATCAAAATTTATATGAAGCTAAAATGCAAGGTAGAAACCGAGTAGTTTATCATAAATAGAGGGAGGGTATAATGAGAAAAAAAGTAAGTGGTCTTTTGGTTCTTGTCACCATCATTGGCATTGTCAGTGTATATATGCAGGCGCAAAGAGATAGTAGAAATCAAGTTATTAAGCAAATCATAAGTAGTTCTCAAGAGGAAGTTGATGATAAATTATTACAAGATGCATTAGCTCATATAAGAAAAGAAAATGTTTCAGAAAAAGAGGCACTTATATTAGGTTTTGGTGCTTTAAAAAGTGCTGATTTAGAAACTGCAAAGACTTATTTAAATAAAGCACGCACAAGTAAAGATGAAAGTATTAGATTACATGCCGCTGATTTATTAGTGAGTATACTTGCAAAGCAAGAGGCAAATGAGGAAATAGCTACTATAGTTGATGAAACCTTAAAAAGCCTTACAAGCAAAAGCTATAATAATGAAATCACAACCATAACAAGTCTTACTCAGTATATTATCCATACAGAGGAAGATAGAAAAAGAACAATAGGTACATTACAATACGCATTAGAGCATACGCCATTTTTAAATAATGAAGCAGTATGTAGTATTAAAAATAAAATAGCACTTCTTTATTTATATAATGGCAATTATGCAAGGGCTATGGAAAATTTATTAGGTGTGATGGCTGTAGGAGAAACGCTAGATGATAAGTTTTATAGAGCTAAGGCACAAGTTGATTTAGGTATTATTTATGGCATGTTGGGTAATTACAAGGAGAGTAGTAAAAACTTTAAAGAGGTTCTTGAAATAGAGGTTAAAGACGTAAAGAATGAAGCATTTATTAAAGTCTATGCCATAATTAATCTATATGAAAACATGTTATACGAGGAAAATTATGAAGATGTTCAAGAAGTACATGATATGGTTATGACTTATGCGGAACATTTGGATGAAACATTAAAAGAGTCAATCTTAATGATGAATGATATATTTTTATGTAAGTATTATATGAAAATAGGAGAGCTAACTTTAGCAAATGATTTAAAAAAGAAGCTAGATGATCAGATAGAAGTGTTTAAAGTATATGAGCCTATAAGTGTTTATGCAAACTACAAACTTTTATGTGCGCAAATGGCGGAAGTAGATGGAGATGTAGATTTAGCAGTAAGTTTGTATAAAGAAACATTAAAGTTAGAAAATATGCCTTATACAAAGTATATTTTAAAGTATCTCGTAAAACTGCTCAATCAGTATGAAAGATATGAAGAAGCCCATGAGTATAAAGCTGAGCTGATTAAACATTATAGGCAAGAAGCGATGACTTTAAGCAGGAACTATTCGGAATATGCACTTTATAAATATGAATATAAACAACATATTCTAGAGAAAACACAACTCAAGATTCGGATGTATATATATGGTATATTCATTGCTGGTATCATCATAGGTGGCATTATTCGTTCCTATTTAAAAAATAAAAAATTGATTGAAGTAAATAGATTAGATGGTCTTGCAAAGGCCTATAATAGAAGATATTTCGAGGAATATTATAAGGCATTAAAAGAAGACGAATTGCCATTTGCTATTATACTCTTTGATATTGATTACTTTAAAAAAATTAATGATACTTATGGTCACCTAGTAGGAGACATGGTCATTAAACAAGTTGTAGAAATTAGTAAGGAAGTCAT
>CALGWE010000316.1:0-1263 GCA_937935915.1 uncultured Clostridia bacterium | reverse complement strand
AAGAGCAAAACTTATACCTCAAAAGCAGATTATATTTATTGGAAAGAAAAAGGTTGGTTAGAGCAAAAATATTATTATGAGACAAGACTACCTATAGGAAGCACACTTATAGAAAAGATAATGAATCAAATAGTTAAGCAAATAATGAAGAATATAGGGGTTTAATTATTTTAGGGCCATTGGAAGAAATAATTTTAGAAGAGAGCAACTCTATTCTTGGATGGAGTGCTCTTTGCTTTTGTTTTAATTTCTAACTCAGCGATATATTTTTAGTCATTATTTGATAGAGATATTTTTAAAATAGAACAATTAATAAATATAGGGACTGTAGCACTAAATGTAATTAGTTCTACAGTCCCTTATAATATTTTAGAAAAGAAAGTTATAGAGTGTTTGGATTAACATGAACCATACAATGTTTTACATCAGTAAAGTTTGCTTCTATACTATCATGTACACGCTCTGCAATGGTATGAGCCTCGTTAAGTGATAAATTGCCATCAGCAGATATTTCAATATCCACATAAATTTTTGCTCCAAATAAGCGAGTACGGAGATCATCAATATTTAAGACGCCATCTTCAGCAGAAATAATCTCTTTCATTTGTGCAATGACCTGTGCATCACAAGACTTATCAACCATTTTATTAGTTGCATCCATAAAAATACCGAAAGCCGCTTTGGCAATAAAAATGCAGATAACAAGGCTGGCTACACAGTCAAGAATCATTATTCCCATTCTAGCACCTAAAATCCCTATAAATGCGCCAATGGAAGAAAGGGCATCGCAGTGATGATGCCAAGCATCTGCCATAAGGGCACCTGAGTTAATCCTTTTCGCTGTTAAGTGTGTGATTTGGTACATCCATTCTTTAGTGATAATAGAAAAGGTAGCAGCGATAAGGGCTAAAAGACCAGGTGCTTTAAGATTTTCATAGTGGCCACTTATAATGGTTTCTAATCCTACTTTTCCAATACCTAGTCCAGTAGCTAATAACAAAATGGCAAGGACAATAGAAGCAATACACTCAAAACGTTCATGACCATATGGATGCTCATTATCAGATTGTTTATTAGATAAGGTTACCCCAATCATGACAATAAAGTTGCTAAAAACATCAGAAGCTGAATGAATGCCATCAGAAACCATGGCACCAGAATGGGCAAGTATCCCTGCAAGAAGTTTAAAAAGTGAAAGTACAATATTAACGATAATGCTAAGCGTTGATATACGCATAGCAACTTGATGATGGGAAAGCACAG
>CALGWE010000315.1:0-3360 GCA_937935915.1 uncultured Clostridia bacterium | reverse complement strand
ATGTGGAATAGGTGTAATGCCTAACTCTCTTTTTAACTTACAAGCCAAAAGGCTACTATCTACTCTAGCTCTTGCAATAGGACAGTCCGCTATAGTAATAGCATCTACACCTGCCAACTGGAGCTTTTTAGCCCCTTCCATAAAAGCAGTAATTTCTGTATCTACAGGTGGGTCTAATTCTACAGCTATGATTTTTTTACCTTTATTCATTTTAGCTATCAGCTGACTTGTATCCTTTGATTCTTCTTTATTCCTTACTTCTTCCTGACTGCTTATTGCCTCTTGGTGAGAAACTTCATGAGCTGCTTTTATGGTGTTACTTGTAAGGCTTTCTTCCTTTATAACGCTATCTTTTCTCACTACAGTTTTTACTTCTTTCACAACCTCAGCCATAATCTCTGGTGTTGTCCCACAACATCCACCAATAATCTGTGCCCCTTGCTTTACGATTTCTACCATTTGAGAGGCAAAATAATGGCTGTCTTGATTAAAGAACGTACGATTATTAATGACTGTTGGATAACCCATATTAGGCATAATTATAATATCCTTTTGATTAAATGAGGTATTTTGCATATACGCTAATAAATGCTTAGGCCCTGAAAAGCAATTAAAGCCAACTGCATCGATCTCTGATACTGTGCTTATTTTATCTATTAAATGCTTACCACTCTTCCCCATTCTTGTATAGCCTTCTGGTGAAATAGCAAAAGATACAATAATATAGGCATCACTTACAGCTGCCTTAATGTATTTTGCAATTTCAGGCAAACATTCTTCACTACTAAAGGTTTCAAACAAGAAATTTTTTGCCCCTAGCTTTATAAATTCATCTACAATTTCTTTATATGCAGCTAATGCATTTTCCTTTTCTATAATAGGCACTGGCCCTATATCTGCAAATACTCTAACACACGCATTTGCTGTTTTAACTGCTTCCTGTGCTAATTTATAACCTTCACGAATTACTTTTTGCAGCGTTTTAGTATCACAAGATAAATTCACTGTATTGGCCCCAAATGTATTGGTTTTAATGGCATTGCATCCTGCTGCAATATAAGCTTTATGAATGGCTAATATATTTTGTGGTGCATTCACATTGGCCCTTTCACACTGACTTTCTGTTTCATGATATAAATTCATATAATAAGTGCCCATTGCCCCGTCAAAAATCACTAATTCATTATTATCTATTCTCATGTTGTCACCCCATTAAATCTTAGTTATTTACTTTTGTAAACCACTTTTATATGCACTATCATATCAATGTTCTTCAGTTATAGCATAACTCAAAAAAACTATGACACCTTATAGTTAAAAACTATATCTAATAAACTTTAATTTTGATCTTCACTAATAACCTGCTTTAACAGTGTGATATAAGTTTGTGCAAGCTTGCTAAGTCCTATATTTTTTTGTGAAATCCAACCAACTTCTATCACTTCATCCACAATTAAAGGAATTGCAATAATGTTATCCCCATTTAAGGCCTTACTAATCACACCTGTAGAGATCGTATAGCCATTAAGCCCTATTAAAAGATTAAATAAAGTTGCTCTGTCACTGACACGAATTGTTTTCTTATGAGATACGGTACTAAGTATTTCTTCTGAAAAATAAAAGGAATTATACTCCCCTTGCTCAAAGCATAAGCAAGGTAAATCTTCTAATTCTTCTAGAGTTACATACTCTTTTTTGGCTAAAGGGTTCATTGTACTAATAAAAACATGAGGTTTGGCCTCAAATAAAGGTGTAAACTTTAACCCATTCTCTTTTAAAAATTTATTAAGTACTTTTCTATTAAAATCATTTAAATATAAAATGCCTATTTCACTACGCAAATTCTTCACATCATCTATGATTTCATAAGTTCTTGTTTCTCTTAGATTAAATTCATACTCTTCCTGATTATATAGTTGAATCAATTCTACAAAGGCATTCACTGCAAAAGCATAATGCTGAGTTGAGACTGAAAAATGACTTTTAGAAACAGGATGTTTCAAATAACGCTGCTCTAAAAGTTCTGCTTGCTCCAGCACTTGTCTTGCATACCCTAAAAATTCACTACCTTCTATCGTCACACTTACACCTCTATTGGTGCGCTGAAAAATCACCTGATTAATTTCTTGTTCCAAATCCTTAATTGCAGCAGATAAACTAGGTTGTGTAATAAATAATTTTTTAGCCGCGATATTTATAGATCCCCATCTTGCCACCTCAATGGCATATTTTAATTGCTGTAATGTCATATCTATTCTCCTTATACAAGGCACATCCTCTTTTCTTTATGCCAAGTTATGTCACTTATCTCTTAATTTTTTAGTTACCTTATAGATTATAACAAACTTTCATTTATCTTTTAAATGCTGCCTCCTTTTAATTTGTTCTTATATTTTAATAAATTTTACACTTTAAAAACTCATTTCAATATAGCTTATATGGTATAATAAAAGATATACTACTTAAGGGAGTGATTCATCATAGGCATTATTAAATTAACACATTTAATAGAAGATATTTTTAATCGTTCTAGTGTTATTTTAGGAAACTATTTCGTAAATGTTAAAGGCATTGATGCAGAAAGTTCCTATAATGACTTACTGGCACTTTTTAATCATAAACTAAATAGTTTAAATACAGCCCATCTTATCTTTAAAAGTACTATTAATAAGGTAACAAATCCCGAACTTAAAGCTATGGTAGCAACTGAATTTTTAGAGCCTGTCTTACCACTTACACATTCTTTAGCACATAATCAAATCTTTACAGAAAGCTTAAAGCTGACATTAGATATGGCGCAAAAGATACCTGAATTTAGTACAGCAGCGGCTTTAAACGAGCTGAAAGAAGATTTATGGTTATGGGCTAAAAACTATATCCGTACTATTGATTTTAGTAGTACAGATATTCCTAAATGCATGTACTATGGCGATTTGACATTATCAGAAGCTTACTTTTTAGTACTTCTTGCTTTTCTTGGATTCGATGTCATCTATTTCAATCCTTGTGGGCAAACACTTTTAGAAAACATTGACTTAGATCATATGTCTCAGCTTATGATTTTAGGCGAGCCCACAACACTTATGGCCTCTTTTGAAGAGCGCATAAGTAGTGGCGTTGTAATTGATAAGGTTACAACCTATGCAAAGCAGGCTATGAATGAATTAAACGATAATCTCTATGGAGATTGTGGTATTTATCGTCCTTGGCAATTTGCCCATGGCAGCACTTCACCTGTTATCCTGGATGCCGTTATAGAAGACACCCTCACCTATTGGACTGAACCCGCTACACTTAGACCGGGCTTTAAAACAGCAGGTGATATTGTTTATACCCCAGTATTTTTCAATAAAATTTCTG
>CALGWE010000314.1:0-2194 GCA_937935915.1 uncultured Clostridia bacterium | reverse complement strand
ATTTAGCTTCACCCTTTAAAGTAGATAAGGCTTCTTTTGTATAGCTTGTAGACACACCACTACAAATAATACCATTTCTTGTTGAGTATTCATTTAAAGTACTTGTCACTGTGTTGAAGTGGTAAGTTGCAAAATCTTCACTCATTGTTTGTTGAAGTAGCTCAATACGTTTATGGTTTTCATATGAAAGTTTAGGGAAAATGACCCATTTAGAATCACGCACAAAGCCACTAATAGGTTTAGCTTCACGCACACGATTAGGTGCAATGGCAGCACAAGCCCGGCAAATACGTGTTGTAGGTCTAAAGATAACAGGCGTATGATGTTTTTCAGAGAATTCAAAGGCATCGCCAATCATTGTATAAGCAGCTTCAGGAGTAGGTGGGTCGAAAATAGGTAGATTAGCGTATTTAGCAAAATGTCTTGTATCTTGTTCGGTTTGGGAAGAAATAGGACCTGGGTCGTCAGCCACAAGAATAACCATGCCACCTTTAATACCAATATAAGACAAGCACATAAGTGGGTCAGAAGCTACGTTTAAGCCGACTTGTTTCATTGTAACAAGTGTACGTGCGCCAGAATATGCAGCACCGACGCCAACTTCTAAAGCAACTTTTTCATTAACGGACCATTCTATATAAATATCTTCAATGTGTGATTTAGCGATTGTTTCAAGGACTTCTGTAGAAGGTGTACCAGGATAACCAGTTACAACCTGAACACCAGCGGCAATAGCGCCAAGAGCAATTGCTTCATTTCCCATAAGTAATTTTGTATTCATATTAAACCTCCTAAGTTTAGTAATAATTAGTGTAAATAGCATACAAAAAGCTCCTGTCCTTTATTCTAAGGACAGGAGCGTAACCTGTGGTACCACCTTAATTGATGCGAAGCATCCACTTTGTAAAAGTATTTCTAAATACTTTATCACCTGATAACGTTGGTGAAACGGTGAGCATTAATAGCATTTATTGCGTTCCTCTCACCCTCAATGGCCCAACCAGTTGTAGAGCTTAAACTACCTCACATCAACGTAGCTCGCTGTATTAAGCTGCACAAAAAGTAAATAAACTTTTTTATAAATGGCTTCCATATCATCGGTTTAAATGATTAATAAAAATATAGCATGCCAAAAACATAAAGTCAATAAATTTAAAATTATATTTACAATTCTAATAATTAAGCAATTTAGGCGAGCAATTTGGGTCAATTTTTAAAATACGTTGATTGGAAGAACCACGGTATTTAAGGTTCACATCTTTAAGGGAGGCAACAAAAGGCCCATCTATGAGCACATCAATAAATTTTAGAAGCTCTTTGTGCAAAGGGTTTTGACAAATGTCTTCGTAGGTATAGCCTGTATAGCACCAAACCGATAAATGCCATTTAGACCGAATATATTCTAAAAAAGGAATAAGTGCCTGTACTTGCATAAAAGGTTCTCCACCTGATAGTGTTAAACCATCTATAAGGGGGAGAACTTTTTCAATACGCTTTAAAATAGCATCATAATCCACTTGTTCACCATAATTTGAATTTTGCATTTCAGAATTATGACAAAGGGGACAATGATGTGGGCAGCCGGATAAAAATAAAACACTTCTAAAGCCTTCGCCATTAACAGTAGAATGTTCTAAAAATCCTGCAACTTGTAAAGTACCTAGCATAGATTGCTATAGGTATTTGTATGGCTACCATTATGAGATAGGCGATCATGTCTCTCAGCAGCCTTACCAGCGCCAAAGCGTTCATCTAAACTAAGATATCCAGTAACACGACTGATACCTTGGATATTGTGGCTATTACATTTTGGACAAATATGACTTTGTTCAGTAATATTTGTGCCGCAGTCTTTACAGTAACGAAGGTGGAAGTTGATACCAATATAACTAATGTTAGAGGTATCATAAGCATAATTAATGATTTTTTCAATAGTTTGAGGTGTAGGATAGCCATCTACTTCAATGTAGCTAATATGTCCACCATTACACATTTTATGGAATGGTGCTTCAATCTGAATTTTATCAGGAATAGAGATACTATAGCCTACAGGAACATGGAAACTATTTGTATAATAATCTTTATCTGTAACACCAGGAATAAGACCATACTTTTGACGATCCTGCATGACGAATTTGCCACTTAAACCTTCAGCTGGTGTAGCATAGCAGCTCCAATTCATATGGGTTTCTTC
>CALGWE010000313.1:0-2195 GCA_937935915.1 uncultured Clostridia bacterium | reverse complement strand
TGCATACCAATTGTTGTCCCTGAAATTTCTGCACTTTGTGCATCCTTTTTGATAACAATCTTTTTATCTTGTTGCATTTTAGCAAATTTATCTGCAACCAATTGACGTGCTTCCTCTACTGTTAGCCCACTTACAGATACATCTTCTACTGTAATTCCTGGTGCAAAGACTTGATCAAATGCTTTTACTTCTTTATAGACGTATCCTAGAGTACCTACTGTCACACCTGCGACCACCATGGCACCTAATGCTATGGCCCATTTTAGTTTATTTTTGGTCCCCATTATACTGCCTCCTTATTTAGTTTATATTTTGCTCATCTATGAAAACTAGATTACATAACAAGTAATACACTTGAAAGTGTACCAAGTAACATGGCAACAACAACGATAACACAAATAATACTTACAACTGATTTTTTATGTTTGTGCATCCATGCATACATGTTAAACTTCTTTTTAACCTTTTTGACTTTTTTCTTATTGTTTTTCATCTACGTCACCCTCCAACATTATTATACCATTACTTACATATGATTAGCAAATCATTATTAAACTGATGAATATATTGGAAATACGTGTTTTCAAATCAAATACCCACGCTATAAAAACGTGGGTACTAAAAAATAAGCACATTAATTCACAAGTTCAATAATCCCATTACTTGCGCAGTACTTACTATCTATTTTACGAATTCGTCCTTTTTCAAATTCTACAACAATAATATGCTGATCCATTACATCTATTATAGTCCCTATACCTAGTTGTTTATGACGAATGACAGCCCCTTTTTTGAAATGCTTGGCCATACGTCTTTCTTGCAACTCAGCTAAGAAGCTAGATGGTGAGACCGCCTTACCATGCTTTTCTTTAGGCACCATAAGGTACAAGCCTTTTTTGGCACGGGTCATCGCTACATATAATAAACGTCTTTCTTCTTCTATCTCTTCCCCAGTCTCACTTTTTTGATGTGGAATGGTTCCTTCTACCACGTCTAGTACAAATACTTCTTCAAACTCTAGTCCTTTTGAGCCATGCATTGTAGTTAGTGTGATAACGTTTTCCATACGGCCTTTTCTCGAAGCTTGCTCTTTGACCTTTTGTGACATTTCTTGAAGGAAGATTTCCCATTCCATATAGCTACTAAAGCCTTGTGTTGAGTCCTCAATTTCATCTAATACTTCTAATAGATTGGCTGGAGACACTTTACGAAAGGCCGCATAATCTGCTACATAATTATCATAGCCTATTTGTTTACGAATAAAGCGAACAGCCTCAGGAAGTGGCTTTTCTTTTAACTGCTGCAAATCAAATAAAAGCTGCTGAATATAATTTTTTTGCCACTCTGTTAGATTTTCATTTCCCAGTAAGTTCATAAATACATGGTCTGAAGATTGACGCGCCATTTGAATAGCTTCTTTACTAATATAACGCTTTGGCTTATTCATAATGCGGCTTGCTAATTCTGGCTGATTAATGTTTTGGGCAAGATGTAAGTAACTTAAAATATCCTGTGTGAGCCACTGATCATATAAGCTTACCATACCATCGCGTAAACAAAATGGCATATTGGCCATTAAAAGTGCTTCTACTACAGCGCGTACTTGAATATTCGTACGATAAATAACAGCAATCTCGCCTAGTGGTACGCCTTGACTTTTAAGTGCACCTATTTTTTGTACAATCCATTTGGCTTCCTCTGCCCCATCTTTACATTGAATGATTTGAGGCAGGGTCCCTTTAGGATTTGGGGTTGTAAGCTGCTTATGAAATCTAGCTTTATTGCCTTCTATTAAGGCTAAGCTACAATTTAAAATATCCTTGGTTGAACGATAGTTGACTTCTAAGAAAATTTGCCTAGTATCTGGGAAATGTTTTTTAAATCCTAATAGGAATTCAGGCTTTGCCCCTCTAAATTGATAAATACTTTGGTCATCATCTCCTACGACAAATAACCCCTTCCCATTTCCTACGACTTGGCATACAATTTCAAACTGTACTCTATTAATGTCTTGAAACTCATCGATTAGAATATATTGATATTGTCTTCTTACACTTTCTAATAAACGGTGATCATTTTGAAGTAAATGATAACAGTCTACAAGCATATCGTCAAAATCAAATAAGCCATGCCGTTCTTTATAATCTTCATAAGCCTTTACAAGCTTTACAAAGGCCCTTTGTGGAATTCCCACT
>CALGWE010000312.1:0-2193 GCA_937935915.1 uncultured Clostridia bacterium | reverse complement strand
AGCATACTATTTAAATCAAAGCGCTGGATGGTCAATCTGGCTACAAATTAGCTTATTAGAAGCCTATTTTTTATGCTAGAAGCGTATATTAAGGGAAAAGAAGAATTAAAAGATTAAAAGGAACATATAAAAAGTCTAAAAATATTTTGATTATAGTGAGGGAAAGCATATTTTCAATGACATATATGTAGGTAAAAGAAATTTTAAGAAGGAAGGTCCTACATATGCAAGCAACAGGTAAATTTAGAAATAAAAAAGCAACTTTTACAGCAGCTAGTAATGTAATGCTGTTTGATGCACGTTTAGATATGGATACAAAAACACTTCATAATATGATTAACTACTATATTTCCATCCCAGACTTTACCCTTTATAAAGGGCATTTACAAAAGGTAACAGGGCTCGGACAAAAGGCTTTTAATCGTATGTGGAAACAGCTGAAGGAAACAGGATATTTAAAACAGCATAAGTTAAAAGGTGAAAGAGGCATATTTTATTATGAATATGAACTTTTTGATGTGCCACAAATAGATGAAACAGTTGATTCTGATAAGCAAGTGCCAGACAAACAAGAGGAAGAAGGGACTACGCAAAATATATTAGCACATGAAAAGGGATCTCAAGTCAGGAATCAGCAGGCAAGTCCAACAAAAGCAGGTCAAACAAAGGTAAGTGGGCAAGTTCAGCCAGTAGCCTTAAAAGCACCTCTGGAAGAAGCAGCTTTAGCAGAAACAGTAGATGCCCAGAGGGGGGATTTTATTAATAAGACTTTAGAAAATAAGACTATAAATAATAACACATTAAGTAATCAAAAATATAAACAACAACAAGATATTAAGAAAGCATCTGTTGTTGTGGCGGATTATAATGATTTAAATGTGTGTGATTTAGAGATTAGACTTGCTTACCAAAGAGCTTTTGGGATGAAACCTGCACCACAGGTAAGCGAGCAACTTATGATTTTATTAAGACGTTTTGAAAAAACGGTGCTCCTTTATGCTATCGAAACAGCAGGAAATAAGGGGAAAGGCTTTGATTATGCCCAAGGTATTTTGAAAAGATTAGAGGAATATAAGGCGTATACCATGAATGAAGTTTTTGAATATGAGCAGCGCTATAGTAACCGCCGAATGGGGTAGTATTAAAATGTAGTACACAAAATAAAAAAATAGTACAAAATGTAAATTTATTTAAAAGGCTGTCGAAATAATGTATTGATATAATTTACACCAAAGTATTTCAGTGTTAGGGAGGCAGAAATGAGTAAAAAAAATCTAGAAACAATACTTGATAAGTATAAGATCACAAATGTAGAGGCAAGGGAAAAAATACAAGAGTCTATAGAAAGATTTCATGACGAAATAAATAGTGAGCAATGTAAGGAAATTATTTGGGATCAGACAGTTAATAAGTATTATAAAAATACTTTTATGTTAAAGAACATTCTGAGTGCAAAGCAAATTAGAGAGAATGTAAGTGAAAAGGTGATTCATAATTTAGATAGATTTATGGATATGTGCCAAAATCCAGAGTTTCATATTGCTTTTGTAGGTGCTATTAAAGCAGGAAAATCAACTTTAATTAATGCGTTATTAGGACAAGATTTAGCCTCTACAGCGGTAACACCTGAGACAGCGGCATTAACAAAATTTAAGGCAGCTTCTGGGCAAAACTATGTGAAATTAACTTTTTATACAAAAGAGGAATGGCAAGTACTTTGGAATAGTGTAAGGGATTCTAAAGCGGAAGTTTTCATACAAGAATATAATGCACTAAATGCAGACATGGAAAAGGATAATTGGTTAGATAAGGCGTCAGTCACAGAAACTTTCGATGATATTAAGGTATTAAAAGAAGAAATTAAAAAATGGACTTCTTCTAAAAAAGCAACACATTACTTTGTAAAAGAAGTTGAAGTTGGAATTGTGAATTCTAATATTCCTGAAGGTGTCGTGTTTGTAGATACACCAGGGTTAGATGATCCAGTTAAATATTACAAGAACATATATCGATAGAGCTAATGCAGTACTGGTGTGTGTAAAGGCAGATGCTTTAACTGGTGGGGAACTTGCTACAATCTATAGCGTATTTGCAAACAGTAGATATAATCCAGAAAAAATTTATATCGTAGGAACACAGCTTGATACTCTTAATAGACCACATGAGAACTGGATTGAGCAAAGAGATGAGTGG
>CALGWE010000311.1:0-2439 GCA_937935915.1 uncultured Clostridia bacterium | reverse complement strand
GAGGCTTATTCTAGCCTTAGCTGTCAACGGATAATAATAACCACAATGTGGGCAAATGCCTAAAGTCCCTTTTAAATCAGGGCGATAAATACTCTTTTTGCATTTAGGACATTTGACGTAGATTCCTTCAGGCACTTCACTTCTTTTCTTATCCTTTGCATTTGTTATATAGTCCTTTTTTAACAATCTCCTAAGCCTCATTTACATTCCTCCCTAAGATATTGTCTAAGTTTTTCTCAATGAAACCAGTATCTACCTTTGCCGCTATAAAATCTGGATGATTTAGCAGTTGATACTCAAATAAAATATTGGTTTGTACACCTTCAATGCTTATTTCATCAAGTGCGCGTTTCATAATTTGAATAGCTTCTTCTCTTGTATCACCATAAGCAATAATTTTAGCTAACATAGAGTCGTATTGTGGTGGTACTTTATATCCTTCATAAAGGGCAGAATCCACACGCACCCCTCTACCACCTGGTAAATAAAGTTCACTAATTTTACCTGCAGATGGTCTAAAGTCTAACTCTGGATTTTCAGCATTAATACGGCACTCTATGGCATGACCTTTAATATGAATCTCCTCTTGAGTTATTCCAAGTAGCTCACCACTGGCAATTTGAATTTGCATTTTAATAAGGTCTAGTCCTGTAATCATTTCTGTAACAGGATGCTCTACTTGAATTCTAGTATTCATTTCAATAAAGTAGAAATTGCCTGATTGGTCCACAATAAATTCAATGGTTCCTGCATTTTCATAACCTACAGCCTTTGCTGCACGAATGGCAACTTCACCCATTTGCGCTCTAAGGTCTTCACTTAAAAAAGGTGAAGGTGCTTCTTCCATTACCTTTTGGTGCCTTCTTTGCAGTGAACAATCTCTTTCACCTAAATGTACCACATTCCCAAACTGATCACCTAGTATTTGAAACTCTATATGCCTTGGATTTTCAATATATTTCTCTAGGTACATACTCCCATCTCCAAAAGCACTTAAAGCTTCACTACTGGCAGCTGCAAATGCTTCTTTGAGCTGAATGCTATCCCTAGCAATACGCATCCCACGCCCGCCACCACCTGCTGAAGCCTTGAGCATTACAGGATAACCTATTTTTTCAGCTAAGTGCTTAGCTTCTTCCACACTTTCTAACTTACTTTCTGACCCAGGTACTACAGGCACATCAGCTGCAATCATCATTTCCCTAGCTTTTGCCTTATCACCCATTAAAGTAATCATCTTACTACTTGGTCCAATAAACTTAATACCACAGTTGGTACAAATCTCTGCAAACTTGGCATTCTCAGATAAAAACCCAAAGCCTGGATGCAATGCATCACAGCCTGTAAGCACTGCGGCACTAATAATATTTTCTATATTCAGGTAACTATTTTTAGGAAGAGGACTGCCAATACATACCGCCTCATCTGCAAGTTCCACATGAAGTGCATCCTTATCTGCTGTTGAATATACGGCTACAGTTTCTATTCCCATTTCCCTGCAAGCTCTAATAATCCTTACAGCAATCTCCCCCCTATTTGCAACAAGTACTTTCTCGATCATCCTCTTATCCCTCCTATTTAGCCAATGGCAAAAATAAGTTCAGCCTCACAAACTTTTTTATCATCTACATAGGCTATGGCTTTTCCAACCCCCATAGGCCCTCTATGCTTAATAATCTCACAACAAAGCTTAAGTGTATCGCCAGGTGTCACCTTACCTCTAAACTTAGCTTCTTTAATACCACCAAAGTACGCAATCTTTCCTCTAAATTCATCCTTAGATAAAAGTGCAATAGCCCCAACCTGTGCCAAAGCTTCCACAATAAGCACCCCAGGCATCACAGGCTCCACAGGAAAATGTCCTTGGAAGAAAGGCTCATTCATAGTCACATTCTTATACCCAATAGCCCCCTTCCCCTCTTCCATAATCTCAGCCCTATCCACCAATAAAAACGGATATCTATGCGGAATAATCTCCATAATCTGCTTCACATCTAACATCTTCTCACGCCTCCTCCATAAATTAATCAATTAACTCTCTCATTAACACAATAAATATTTCATACGCTATATCTATTTAAATTAACTTCTTCCTTCTCTTCCTCCCAAGATGATGAAGACTAGTTAAGGAGTGTGACCTCTACTAGCCTACCTCCCATCAAAGAGAAACAGTTAACTTCCCTCGCTCCTCACTCAAGGTGATGAAGACTAGTTGGGGAGGGTGAGCGCTACTAGTCTGCCTCCCATCAAAGAGAAACAGTTAACTTTTCTCTTCTCTCCCCTCAAGGTGATGAAGACTAGTTGGGGAGGGTGAGCGCTACTAGTCTGCCTCTGTAGGAATTTGTTGAAGCTCTTAGTGAAGAAAATAAAGGGCTTTTAGGTGTGCTGTCTGAACGAAGCGCTAGCGTAGTGAGTTCACACCGTTCCTTTATTTTCTGA
>CALGWE010000310.1:0-1372 GCA_937935915.1 uncultured Clostridia bacterium | reverse complement strand
TTACCACTTTGTGTAAAGAATTTACCATCTTCATATAGTCTTCTTTGGTCATCTTCTAAGGTATCCCCTTCTCTAAATGGCCATTGAATCCCTTTAGAATCTGTAAGCATATCATAGGTAATACCCGTTATATCGCAAGGCATACCTTTGGAACATTCTTTAATAACTTCAAAAGCATCCCTTGGTGTACGCCATTTATCTAAATAATGTCCCATGCCTAAAGCCTCACCCACACCTAAGAAAATATCATAGTCTGTCAGTTCATTTTCTTCTTTTGGCAGTACAGGTCTAATAGGTCCTACACGTCTTTCTGTATTAATGAGGCAGCCTTCTTTTTTTAGTCCTGAAGTAGATGGCATAATAAGGTCTGCATACTGCTCTGTATCCGTATCATCATAAATATCTTGTACAACGATAAATTCAGCTTTTTGGGCTGCTACTCTAAACCTATCATTATTAATCCATGAAGCTCTCGGATTTGTACAGTTTACCCATAATCCTTTAATTTCACCACTAGCCATCTTCTCTACAATTTGGTCATAGGTAATACTTGGTCTTGTAGGTAATTGCTCTTCTGGGAAATCTAGAACCTCTGCAATACGTTTGCGTCTAACTGGGTCATTATATTCTCCCCCACCATAAAAGCCAGTTGTATTACTAAACATTCTAGAACCCATGGCATTACATTGACCTGTAATAGAGTTAGCTCCTGTCCCTGGTTTACCAATATTACCTGTCATTAAGGCAATATTAATAATTGCCTGTGCGGTACGTACGGCTTGATAGCTTTGGTTAACCCCCATTGTCCACCATAAAGACACTTTTTCATGGGTATGAATGAGCTCAGCAAGTTCTAAAACTTGTCCTTTAGAAATATTGGTCATTTCTTCTACTTTTTCTAAAGTATAATCTTTTACAAAGGCTTTAAAGTCCTCAAAGCCTTCTGTAGACTTCTCAATAAATGCTTCATCTATCCAGCCTTTTTCAATGAGTACATTGGCTAAGGTATACAGTAAATATAAATCGCCTTTAGGCTTAATGTTAAGCCATAGATTAGCATTTTGGGCTGTTTCTGATTTTCTAGGGTCAATCACTACAATATAAGGATTAGGATTCTTTCTCACTCTTCCCCATAAAATAGGATGAGCTACAACTGGATTAGCCCCAATGAAAATAATTAAATCTGAGATTTCTAAATCATTAAGTGTATAAGGTGGCGCATCAAATCCATAGCTTTGTTTATGGGCGACAACTGATGTAGCCATACAAAGCCTTGTATTGCCATCCCCATCCATCCCTAAATAATTACGTCCTACATGACCTAAAAGTGCCATTTCTTCTGTGGTAAGTTGTCCTGTACTTAAAAAGGCTA
>CALGWE010000309.1:0-1980 GCA_937935915.1 uncultured Clostridia bacterium | reverse complement strand
TGTGATTTCTAATAATTTAAATTCATGGGAAGGTAAACAAACCAATAATGTTACAATCAGTGGCTGTGAGATGGATAGAGTAGGCGGCAGCTTTACTACTGGTGGCTATCGTGTAGGCAATGGCATTGAGTTTATGACAAGTGGCAATAATATTGAAATTGCAGGAAATAAAATAAGTAATTGTTATGATACAGCCATTACATTGCAAGGTGTAAATGGTAATTGGGATAAGGTGAACATTCATCACAATACATTTGTGAATAATAGCCAATCATTTGAAGTGTGGTCATCCGTTTATGATGGGGCAGAACATCAAATGACAGGTGTTAAACCTGACCTGCAAAAAGCTTGTGATATTGAAATCCAACATATGGATATTAAAAATACAGATATACAAATCAATAATAATGTATTCTTTAATCCATTTAGATTGATGTACTTGAATTTAGCTGAAGATAAATATGTAAGTGGATTTAAAAATAATGTAACGATGACACATAATAAAATATATCTCAGTGATGATGCCAAACTCATCTATAGAGAGGAACAGGAAAATTATACATATTTAGAGAATGAGCCGTATTCAGTAGAAGACTATGGTAAATTTGCGGCAAGATATGGCACAAATTTTGGGGATAAAACTACTGGAAACTGTATCGCACATATTGAGCAATGTGATGTTTCAGAGGATGAAGTTATTTTAAGTATGTTAGATAACTATGAACTGAAAGGGATTGAAGATATAGATAATGGGGATTCAAATAATCAGTCAGGAGATACAGGTACTGTAAGTGATGCTGTAGGGAAATTAGAAGTTTCCCCAATAGTAGATGAAAAGGGAAATCGCACCATAATAGGTCTTGATCCAAACAAAAAGTATGCATACAAACTAAGAAGTGAGAAGGAATATATGAAGGTCAATGAAGGGGCATCTGAAATTGTAGCAGTGAGACCTGGCATTTATGATGTACGTTGTTTATCAGATTCAGATGGCGAGGAAAGTAAGATCTTTACGATTACAGTGAGAGAGAAAATAGCTTTTGATGATTATATTACAAGTGAGGATATGAAAGCAGCGCTTGTATCTCATAAAAGTAATCTTAACTTCAGTAATGATGAAAGAATTAAAAAAGTCATCAAAAAAGCTGAAGAGAGTGAGGAACCTATCAATATCCTTCTTGTAGGTGGCTCTATTACATATGGTTATGGTTCAAGAACTTATGTACCTGTTAAAAATAATGCCTATGGTATAGAATTTGCAAAATGGCTTGAAAAAGAATTTCCAGGCTGCAAGGTAAGGACATATGATATTGGCATACCTTCAAGTAAGAGTTCTCTTGCCAATGCAAGGATAGATCATGAACTTACAAAGTATAAGCCAGATATTGTATTTGTGGACTTTGCAGTGAATGATAGCGGTTCAAATTGGGATGCCATGCATTATGAAAGTCTCCTAAGAAAAATATTAAATTCTGATACAAAACCTGCACTTATGCTGCCTATGTTTTCATTCTTTGATCAACATACAGGTATGGGACATTATTCTGTAACAGCTCCTGTACATTGTGAGATTGGCAGTGCGTATAATCTTCCTATGATGCAATATGGTAGGGTGATGCAGTCTGCAATCGATAGAATTGGAGATGGGGCTAAAGCTTATGGGCTTATTCAATCTTTAGGGTATGATTATAATAGGACCAGTGGTGGTGACTTAGTACACCCTGGAGATGAAGGTCACAAATTAATGGCACAGCTCTATGAAGATTATTTTGAAGATATATTAAATCAGTATCAAAATAGTGATAAACAAATTGATGAGAGCAAAATAGCATTTGATGGTCAAGTTATTACAAGTGAAAAGTATGATGATGAACAATTATTAAATGCAGAGACAATCCAAAATGCTAAAGCTATTAAAATGGGTCAAACAGCAGCACTTGTGAATAATTTTGACTGGTACCGTGTTGTGCCAGATAAATG
>CALGWE010000308.1:0-7362 GCA_937935915.1 uncultured Clostridia bacterium | reverse complement strand
AAGTTATATCAGCAAAAATCATATTTTTGTTGGTGGGAAAGTTGAGTATATAATATTTACCAATATACTTGTTAAAGATAAAGCTTTATAATAGTAGTAGGGCTTAACCCTTAAAAGTGACTTGATGATTAAAATTCTAGAGACTTAATCATTAAGAGTAAATAAAAATAAAGACGACTTAAAAGCTTAATAAGCTAAATGGAAGAGATGTGACGTGTGAGTATATTTAGGGGGTGTAGTTTAGTGAATGAGGTAGAACGTTTAGGGGATCGTTCAAAGAAAGAAATCTATTGTAATTGTTGTGGAAAACCAATTATAAAAACTACTTTAAAAGATGTGACTATGGATTACGTACACATTGAAAAAGAGTGGGGATACTTTTCAAACAAAGATTTAACAAGACAAATGTTCAATATTTGTGAAAGGTGTTATGATAAATGGGTTTCTACTTTTGAAATCCCTGTAGAGGAATATCCCGTAGAAGAAATACATGTTTACACAGACGAAGAAATAGAAATATTAAATGAAGCATATAGAGCTTCAGGTGCAATATAAAAAATAGGCGCTACGCAAAAGTGTAGTGCCTTATTTTTTTGTCAATAAATAAATCGTTAAAAGACGTTTGCTTATAAGTTCTAATGGGAATAATTTGACTACTAAGTACATAGTTGTCCTTATACATTGTAACAATGCATATAAAAGGATATAATATGAGTAGCGAAAAGAAAGGAATTATAAAATATGTTAGACATTTGTTTACTCGGAACAGGCGGCATGCTGCCTTTACCAGACCGTTATTTAACAGCAATGATAGCAAGATATAATGGCAGAAAACTTTTAATAGATTGTGGCGAAGGAACACAAGTAACAATGAGAATGTTAGGTTGGGGGTATAAGACTCTCGATATCATTTGTTTTACACATTATCATGGAGATCATGTAACTGGACTTCCTGGATTATTATTAACACTTAATAACACAGGTAGAACGCAGCCACTTACAATTATTGGACCACCAGGACTTCGTAAAGTAGTAGAAGGATTAACTGTAGTGAGTCGTGATATTGCGTTTAGTCTTAATTTAATTGAATTACCATATGAAAAACAAACTGTTACAGTTGGAGAGTTTCATATTACAGTACAACCTGTACCACACAATGTAAAATGTTTTGCGTATACAATTGAAAATCATAGAATGCCTAAGTTTATTGTAGAGAAGGCGAGAAAAAATAATGTACCACAGAAGTTATGGAAGCAGCTTCAACAAGGTAATAGCGTAACTTTTGAAGGACAAATTTATACACCAGATATGGTACTTGGTGAGGCTAGAAAAGGGATCAAAGTATCCTATGCTACAGACTGTAGACCAACAGAGGCATTAAAAGAATTAGTTACAGATTCTGATTTATTAATTTGTGAAGCAATGTATACAGACGATAGTTACTTAGATCAAGTGAAGAAGCATAAACATATGTTAGCTTCAGAAGCAGCTACACTTGCTAAAGAAACAGGTGCTAAAGAATTATGGCTCACACACTATAGTCCAGCAGTACCAAATGCATATATAGACCCAACAGGGGCACAAAAGATTTTCCCAAACACTAAAGCAGGTTACGATAGAATGGTAACAACAATCGATTTCCAAGATAAATAGTAGACATAGCGTTAGGATAAGCGTACTAAAATAATAATATAGGGGAACTTAATAAAAGTTTAGAGGAGGGTGTCTATGAGAAAATTTGGAATTATTATCTTTATGATCGCAATATGTGTTGCATACTTTTTTTATGCAAAGGAAAGACCAGGCATTAAAAGTGAAGTTGGGACAAATGCCATTCAAGTAGATAAAAAGTTTGAAGATATAAAAGAGAAACTAGAAGAAGAGTATCCAGTCACAGCTAAGGAAGTTATAAAGGTGTATAATGAACTTATGGGATATGCATACTGCAGCAGTATGAAGGATGAATATATTGAGGGGTATGTAGATGCTATAAGACTTTTATATTCTAAAGAACTTTTAAAACTTAATTCTAAAGAAAAACAAGTTGCTGCTATTACTGCAGAACGTGTGGCAGAAGTAGATAAACCACTTGTTGTGATTGAAAGCTCAATTGAAACAGTTGTTAAACCAGAAGTTGATGGCAAAATAAGTGATACTGAGGCACAAGTAGAAGTTAAACATAGCACAAATAAAAGTGATATTTTAAGAACTTATACATTGATTAAAGAAGATGGAAAATGGAAAATCAAGAGTTGGAAAGACGAAAAATAACAATCAGTGGAGGAACAAAAGATGAAAGACGTAACAATACTTGCTATTGAAACATCATGTGACGAGACATCGGTAGCAGTTGTAAGAAATGGGAGAGAAGTACTCGCAAATAGTATTTCAACACAAATTCCATTACATGAATTATATGGAGGGGTTGTACCGGAGATTGCCTCTAGAATGCATGTAGAAAAGATTAACTTAGTAATTGAAGATGCACTTCAAACAGCAGGTATGACATTTGATGATATTGATGTAGTTGGTGTAACTTATGGACCAGGATTAGTTGGTGCGCTTCTAGTAGGTGTAGTAGCAGCTAAAGCTATTGCGTTTGCTAAAAACAAACCATTAGTAGGTGTGCATCATATTGAAGGGCACATTGCGGCTAATTATATTGAACACTTAGATTTAGAGCCACCATTCTTATGTCTTGTTGTATCAGGTGGACACACAAATTTAGTTTATGTAGAAGACTATACAAACTATGAGATTATTGGACGCACTAGAGATGATGCGGCTGGTGAAGCCTATGATAAGGTGGCTAGAGCTATTGGCCTTACTTACCCAGGCGGTCCTAAAATTGATAAACTTGCTAAAGAGGGTAATAAAGATGCTATTAAGTTCCCAAGAGCAATGAAGGATGGCAGCTATGATTTCAGCTTTAGTGGGGTAAAATCAGCAGTACTTAATCATATTAATGGTGCTAAAATGAAGGGCGAAGAAATTAATGCAGCAGATATTGCAGCTTCATTCCAAGCAAGTGTTGTAGACGTACTTGTAGAAAAAGCAATGCAACTTGCAAAAGAAAAAAATATTGATAAGATTGCATTAGCTGGCGGTGTATCAGCTAATCAAGGGCTTCGTAATGCCATGGAAGCAGCTTGTGCAAAAGAAGGTAAAAAATTATATTATCCAGGACTTAAATTATGTACAGATAATGCAGCAATGATTGGTTGTGCAGCATATTATGAATATCTTAAAGGAACAAGAGCAGATATGACATTAAATGCAGTACCTAACTTACCACTCGGTAAAAAATAACGAAAGAAGAGAGGCAGGCTATGAAACAAGTTATTAGAATTCTTATTTCAGGAGTAATAGCTGGACTGATTGCATTAGGTATTACAGAATTACAAGCAATGGGTTTGATTCCGAAATCTATTGAGGGTACGTTAAATAGCATATATGTGAATAAAGAAATTATTATATTTGTTTTAGCATTTGTGCTTATGTTCTTTACTATAAGTATTCCCCTTTCAAGAAGGATGGCAGAAAAGATTGATAAGAGCATTAGTAAGTATCCTATGCAAGAAATATTAATGTATATTATAGGACTTGGAATAGGTCTCTACGTAGCCTATCTTGCGAGTACGGCGTTTAAAACATCAGGCAATAATAGAATTAGCGAGATACTTATTTTGCTTATATATGTTGGGCTAGGAGGCTTTGGGATTTATCTTGTTCATTTAAAGAAAGAAGAGATTAAAGGTTGGATTAGTAAAAAGGGAGAAGCCTTAACACATACAAGTCCAGCTAAAATTCTAGATACAAGTGTGATTATTGATGGTAGGATTCTAGATATTATCAATACAGGTTTTATAGAAGGTAAAGTAATTATTCCATCCTTTGTTTTAGATGAGTTACGTCATATAGCCGATTCTTCAGATGTACTTAAGCGAAATAGAGGAAGACGTGGACTTGATATTTTAAATGAAATTAGAAATACTAAATTAAATACAGTTGAAGTAATAGACATTGACTATAGTGAGATAGAAGAAGTAGATAGCAAACTTTTAAAGCTTGCTAAGCAGATACAAGGTAAAGTAGTTACAAACGACTTTAATCTTAATAAAGTAGCGAGATTTCAGAAGGTGCCTGTACTCAATATAAATGATCTTGCTAATGCCATTAAACAAGTTGTATTACCAAATGAAGAGATGAGGGTACAGATTGTTAAGGAAGGTAAAGAGCAAGAACAAGGATTAGCATATCTTAATGATGGAACTATGATTGTTGTAGAAGGTGGCCGAAAATATGTAGGTAAGAATGTAACGATTATAGTAAATACGGTTTTACAAACTTCAGCAGGTCGTATGATTTTTGCTAGAGTAGGTGCTGTAAATAATTAGTTTATAGGATATAGAGGGGAAACAATGCAAAGTATTAAAAACGTACTTATAAATTATAAGTTAACTATATTAGCTGTGATACTTATATTAGTTTTAATTCTTATGCCAGCTAGTGACATACCATCAGTTGGGATTCCAGGTATAGATAAACTCGTACATTGTGGCATGTTTGGCTTTTTAACTTTATGCTATTATGGAGAGTATTATTACAAACATAAAAATAAACCAAGAGCTTTATATGCTATGGGAAGTGTAGCAATGTATGCAGCACTTACAGAATTTATGCAGCTGTATGTACCAGGTAGAGCCTGCGACTTTATAGATTGGTTAGCAGATTGTACAGGCATTATATTAGCGGTAATATGCTTTGGTGCATTTATAAAATGGTTAAAAGAAAAAAGATAAAACGAGGAGGTTTTTAAAAACCTCCTCGTTTTATTTATATGAGTTGTTTATTAAGCTTTAGCTGAGTGATATTTCCAGAACATATAAGCAGAAACAAATAATAGACCGCAGATTAAAGCATAGTAAATGAATAAAGGATTTTGAAGACCTACAACGAGAATGATAATAGAACCAAGAATCGCTAAGATAGGTGTTACAATTCCTTTCCAAATACTTTTAATTTCACGTTTAATCCCTAAACGAAGCACTTGTACATAAAGAAGTACAAAGGCTATATAGTTAAGTGTAATAGAAATCTCTGATACATCTGAGTTAGGGAGTAAGTTGAATTTTTGAGTAAGATAGTGTACTGCTAACCAGAATAATACGATAACGAATCCAACTAATGTAGAAGCAATAGGGAAATCGAATTTTTCATTAACCTTAGAAATTTTATCTGAGCAAGGGAACATGTTTCTAAGTGCTAAAGAATAAGGTGAACGACAAAGTCCCATAGTTAATCCATTAGCAGTTCCAAGTACAGAGATAAGAACGAATACTAAAATAGCTTTAGCTCCTAAAGGTCCAAATAATTGATTAGCGGCAATATCAACGTGACTATCGCCAGCTGCCATAATTACTTCTGGGCCTAAATATGTAGAAATACCTATGAAGTAAAGTAAGTAAATAGCAAGAATAAATAATGGTGCACAGATAAGTGCTAAAGGAACATTTTTCTTTGCATCTTTAACTTCATGTGAAATAGCTGTAGCTGTGATCCAACCATCGAAAGCGAATACAATAGGTACAAGAGCTGAAAGCCAAG
Organism: uncultured Clostridia bacterium; assembly: GCA_937935915.1. Lineage (GTDB taxonomy): Bacteria > Bacillota > Clostridia > Lachnospirales > Cellulosilyticaceae > Cellulosilyticum. Next base: position 1,755 of record CALGWE010000308.1, on the reverse strand, counting down.
AAAGGTTAGAATTCTGTGGTGAAGCAGTACTAGCTGCTTGAATTGACTCTACTGGACTGCCAAATACAAAACCTGCTATACCAATTAATGCAAGAGGAATGAGTTTGATAACAGTTGCACTTGTTTGGAATAAACCAGCAAGTTTTGAGGCAAATGCATTCATACAAAATACAATAATACAAGTAATTAAACCAATAAAGATTTTGCTTTCTAACGAACCTTCAATGCCAAATAAAATTTCACCATATACTCCTACTACATAACAAACTACCGCAATAAGTGTAGGATAGTAAAGGAAGGTTTGGAACCAACCTAATGCACAGGCAATTCCACCGTTATATGATTCTTCAGCATAACTAATAATACCACCTGGTTTATCATTTCTAGCTGCAAGTTCAGCAACGGTTAAACTACCAAAGATAATACTAATTGCAGCGATACAGAAAGCTAATGCACCAAGTAGGATATTTCCGTTTGTAGCAATAAGGATATTATCGCTTTTAAAGAAAATGCCTGACCCAATAACAATACCAATAATCATGGCAATACACGTTGAAAGGCCGTATTTGTTTTTTGTCGACATGATGTATAACTCCTTTTATGTCAAATTATATAGTTCACTATTATATAGGGAACTAGGCTAGTTAACAATAATTTTTTTGTAAACACTAATTATAATTAATGTGAATAAAAAATATTGTTTAATGAATTTATATACATAATAAGGGGAGTAGGGAAGGTGAAAAAAATAAAAACATAAAAAGTTAAATAAAGTAATAAAGAAGGTGTATAAAAATAGGATTAATGATAAAGTAATAAGGAATAACTTAATATAAACTTATAAAGAGGTGAGACATGGAAAAAATATCAGTAATCATAGTAGCTGGTGGTAGTGGTAAACGTATGGGGATGGCTATTAAAAAGCAATATATTCTATTAGAAGAGAAGGAAGTACTGGCGCATACTATAGAAGCATTTAATAATTGTACATTTATAGATGAGATTATAGTTGTAGTAGGCGAGGAAGAAATAGAAGCTACTAGGGAAAATATTATTAGAAAATATGGATATACTAAAGTAAAAAAAGTAGTAGCAGGTGGAAAAGAACGTCAAGACTCAGTATATAATGGACTTATAAATACAGATGATCAGTCTAAATATGTAATGATTCATGATGGGGCAAGACCATTTATTACAAAAGAAACAATAAGTAAAGCGCTAGAAGTGGTTAAACAAAATAAAGCTTGTGTAGTAGCAGTGCCGGTAAAAGATACAATTAAAGTAGTTAATAATACATCTAAAGAAATAGAACATACACCTAAAAGAGAAACGCTCTGGAGTGTACAAACACCTCAATGTTTTGAAAAAGACATGCTTTTATCAGCATATGAGTTTGCACATGAAAATAATCTAGCCGTAACAGATGATAGCATGCTAGTAGAGGCATATGGTAAAAAGGTTTATATCGTAGAAGGCGACTATACTAATATTAAGATAACTACTAAAGATGATTTGATTCTAGGTAAAGCTATATTAGAGGCAAGTAAAATAGAAGGTAGTAATGAATAGCGTTTTATTATAGTAGGAATACTAACGATGAAACTATGTATTAAAGAAGTAACTAATAGGAATAATAATAGGGTTACTTCTTTAAATACAAAGAGGCTAAAAGGATAGGAATAGTTGTATTAACATAGTATATAAATGAGGCTTTAAAAAAAATAAAATAAAATATAAAAAAAGTGTTGACGTATG
>CALGWE010000307.1:0-14147 GCA_937935915.1 uncultured Clostridia bacterium | reverse complement strand
AGTCAATATATTTATCTAATTTAAGAATCGCATCTACATCTTCTCTACTTTCCATTAAAGCAATCCAACCTTCTGGTAAACCTGCTTCTATTGTTACATCACGAATAATCTCAAATAATATTTTGTTTGTCTCTTTAGCTTCTCTTCCACCTTTTAATAAAACAGCATTACCACTTTTTAAACATAAAGTAGAGATTTGAACAAGTGCATCCGGTCTAGATTCAAAGATTACCCCTATTACTCCTATTGGACATGCTACTCTTGTTAAAACTAAATCTGTATCTAATTCTGTTTGTAATTGAATTTTACCTACTGGATCTTCTAATTTTAATAAACTTGAAATTCCTGCTACTACATCATTAATTTTAGCATCTTCAAATCTTAAACGTTTTAATAATGGCATAGCCACATTTTCTTTTTCACTATTTGCCATATCTATTGCATTTGCTTTTTTAATCTCATCAGCTCGCTGTATAAGTGCTTTACTAATTGCTTTTAATGCATTATCTCTAATTTCCCCACTGGTTGCTGCAAGTGCAATGGATGCTTCTTTAGCTTTTTTTGCATTTTGCACAATATCCATATCTATTAACCTCCTAATTTGTGTATCGTATAAATCTAAATTTGTCAATAATATCTGATTTTAATCTTATTATATATTATCAATAATATTCTTACAATTACTTTATTTAATTAACTAACTTGACATTTATCTACAAAATCTATTTTCAGACATATACATTATATTATTTTTCGGCTTTTTTTACTGTTCAATTAGGGCTAAAAACTCATTTTCTGTTAAAATAGGAATATTTAGTTCTTTTGCTTTTTTATTTTTACTTGAACTTGACTCACTATCATTGTTAATGAGATAGTTAGTATTCTTACTTACAGAACCTGTTACTTTACCACCTAAAGATTCAATCTTAGCTTGAAGTTCTTTTCTATTTTTAAAGTGTTGTACATCTCCTGTCACAACAAATGTTTTTCCTGCAATTGGTGACTCTACAGGTGCCTTTAATTCTTCTTGTTTAAACTTAAGTTCTTTCACAAGATTCATTACCATTTGTTTATTTTCTTCTAAGCTAAAGTACTCATTAAATATTTGTGCAATAACTGGACCTACTCCATCTATTTGAGTAAGCGCTTCACTAGAAGCTAACATCATTTTTTCTAAGTCATTATTATAGTGTTTACAAATTAATTTAGCTGTTCCAAGTCCTACCCCATTAATCCCTAATGCATAAATAAAGTTAGCAAGTGCTACTTCTCTTGATTTATCAATAGATGCAATAAGTTTTTGATATGACTTTTGTCCAAGTCCTTCCATTTGAATAATTTCTGCTTCATAAGCCGTTAAATTATAAAGAGATGTAAAGTCTTTTAAATAACCTCTTTCTAAGAACTTTTCAATTGTAGCCTCTGAAAGTCCTTCAATATTCATAGCATCACGTGTTGTAAAGTGAGCGAGCGCACGTAATCTTTGTGCTTTACAGTTAGCATTTGTACAAACTAAAGTTTTAGCTGTTTTTTCTTTCTTGATTTCTGTATGGGCACCACACACTGGACAATGACTTGGAATTTCAATTGTATTACTTTGTGTAAGATTTTCTGCGATTTGTGGAATAATCATATTGGCTTTATAAACCTTTACAGTATCTCCTACACCTAATTTAAGCTCTTCTAAAATACTAAGGTTATGCACACTTGCACGTTCTACTGTAGTTCCTTCTATTTCTACTGGTTCAAAAATAGCTACTGGATTAATAAGTCCTGTTCTAGAAGTATTCCATTCAATATCTAAAATACGTGTCTCTACTACTTCATCTTGCCATTTAAAAGCAATAGAGTCTTTAGGGAACTTAGCTGTTTCTCCAAGAGAAGCTGAGTAAGCTCTATTATCATAAGTAAGTACTAAACCATCAGAAGCGAATTCTTGCTTATCAATAGATTCTGCAAAGTATTGTACTGTTTCTTCTATATTATCTGCTGTTACCTTTTTGTATTCTACGATTTGGAAACCAATATTGTGGAGCCATTCTAACTGTTCAGATTTTGTTTCAAACTCTGGTCCACCTACTGCTAATGAGAAAGCATATAATCTTACATTTCTCCTAGCTGTTATTTCTGGATTTAACTGTCTTACACTTCCACTACATAAGTTTCTTGGATTCTTGTATTTATCTTCTTTATCACCTAAGCGTTCATTGATTTGGTTAAAGTCTTCATAAGTAATAATCGCTTCACCACGTACAACTATTCTCTCTTTATAATCAATTGTAAGTGGAACATTCTTAAAGGTTCTAAAGTTATTTGTAATTTCTTCTCCTACTGTCCCATTCCCTCTAGTTACTGCACTTACAAGTTTCCCCTCTTCATAAGTGGCTACAATTGTAAGTCCATCTAATTTCCATGAAAGTAAACCTTCTTGACCAACTAAAAATGATTTTAGCTTACTTACTTCTTTTGTTTTATCTAAGGAAAGCATACGTTTTGGATGAGTAACTTTTGGAAGGCTACTTAAAACTTCATAACCAACATTTTGTGTCACACTTCCTGCAAGGATTGTGCCTGTTTCTTCTTCTAATCTTACAAGTTCATCATATAACGCATCGTATTCACGGTTGCTCATAATTTCTGTATCTTCTTGTTCATAGGCATATGCTGCTTTTTGTAAGGTACTTACTAATTCTTTCATTCTTGCTATTTTATCTATACTCATTATATTTCCTCTTTCTTCTAATCATCATAGTCCTTTTTTATTAGAATAACCATTTTTATAGTTTCTAAAAAAATAGACTCCTAAAAGTTTAACTTTCTTTCAGGAGTTCTATTTTGTCAATTATTTATCTTATTATAACCTATCATTAGTAAAAATTATAGTTTTTTTAACTTAGCAAATCTCGTACTAAGTTGTTTTGTATCTCCGTTATCAAATGCAATTGTTACGAAGATATCATCATTTTTACCTTCAACATTTATAATTGTTCCTTGACCAAATTTAATATGACGTACTACATCTCCAGCTTTAAAGTCAGCCACTGCACTTGGTAAGTTTTCTGCTTTTTTAACCGCCCCAAATGGTGAGAATGTATTTGTACGCATTGTTGGCATTTTAGGTTTTTCTATAGCTTTACCAATGAATGTTTTCTTTTCAGTACTGCTGCTTGCACCACTACCTATAAATGTACGTTTTTCCATTTCACGTTTTTGTAATAAGCCTTGTGGTGTGCCTGGTCTATTGAAACTTGATTTCTCATTATCAAATGGGCTTCTTGGTTTTACATTTAAGTTTGCAAGATTTGTTACCTCTACTGGCAATTCTTTAATAAATCTTGATGGCATACTATATTGTGTACGTCCAAACATTGTACGTTGTTCTGCATAAAGAATGAAAAGCTTTTCTCTCGCTCTTGTAATCCCTACATAGCATAAACGTCTTTCTTCTTCTAATTTATCGTCCCCTTCAGTAAGACTCATGTAACTTGGGAATAATCCTTCTTCTACTCCTGGCATAAATACTACAGGGAATTCTAGACCTTTGGCACTATGAAGTGTCATTAAAACTACTGAGTTACTTTCTTCATCATAGTTATCTACATCTGCTACAAGTGCTACTTCTTCTAAGAAGTCTCCTAAATTAGGATCTTCACTTTGTTCCATATAGTGTACTGTTTTAGAAACTAACTCATCGATATTTTCAAGACGTTCTGTAGCTGTTTCACCTTCTGTCATACGAATGTGATTTCTAAACTCAGTTTTTTCAATAACTGCATCAATTAAGGCTTTAATATCATTTTCTTCTGCAATAGCTCTTAATTCTTCAATAAGATTTGTAAATGCTAATACCTTTTGTGATGGTCCTGCACCTAAAATACCCATTTCTTTTGAAAGTTTAGCTGCCTCGAAGAAATCCATATTGTTACGATCTGCATATTCCCCAATTGTGCCAATACTTGCTGCACCAATTCCACGTTTAGGTACATTGATGATACGTTTAAGGGCAATATCATCTTTTGGATTACAAATTACTTTAAGGTATCCAATAAGGTCTTTGATTTCTTTACGTTCGTAGAATCGTACCCCACCTAATAAACGATAAGGAATAGACGCTGATATTAATTTTTCTTCCAGTACACGTGATTGTGCATTTGTACGATATAAAATAGCGAAATCTTTAAAGTTTCTATCGCCACTTTCTACACTGCGTACAATATTTGCTGTAATTGTTTCTGCTTCACGATATTCATTATTAGTAGGTACAACTGATATAATTTCACCTGCTGGACTTTCTGTCCAAAGCTTCTTAGCCTTTCTGCCGCGGTTGTGCGCTACAATGCCGTTGGCTGCGTCTAAGATATTTTTAGTTGAGCGATAATTTTGCTCAAGTTTAATAACCTTAGCATCTTTAAAGTCTTTTTCAAATCCTAAAATATTTGTAATATCTGCACCACGCCATCCATAAATAGATTGGTCATCATCCCCTACTACGCAAAGGTTATTATGTGCTTTAGCTAACATTTCTACAAGTTGATATTGGGCACCATTTGTATCTTGATACTCATCAACTAGGATGTAACGGAATTTATTTTGATAATAAGTTAATGCTTCTACATTTTCTTTAAATAATAAATAAGTATTGACTAACAAATCATCAAAATCCATTGCATTATTTTCTTTAAGTCTACGTTGATATTCTGTATAAATCTTAGCAATGATTTTTTCTCTATAATCTTCTCCAGCATTTTTAGTTGCTAAATCTGGTGTTTCTAATTGGTTTTTCTTACTACTAATTGCACCTAGAACCGCTCCAACTTGGAAGTTCTTTTCACTAATATCTAATGCTTTTAAAACATCTTTAATAAGTGCTTTTTGATCTGCTGTATCATAAATAGTAAAGAACTTGCCATAGCCAATGCTCTCTGCATATCTTCTTAAAATACGTACACTCATGGCATGGAATGTACTTACCCACATTTCATTGACTTCTTCTTCACCAATGAGGTTACCAATTCTCTCTTTCATTTCTTTAGCAGCTTTATTGGTAAATGTAATCGCTAGGATATTCCAAGGTTTTACACCCTTATTTTTCACAAGATGTGCAATACGATGTGTTAGCACGCGTGTTTTACCTGAGCCGGCTCCCGCAAGTACTAGAAGAGGCCCTTCTGTTGTTAAAACTGCTTCTTTTTGTCTATCATTTAATCCACTTGTAAAATCCATATTTATTCTCCTTTAAATCTAAAAGGTACTTTATACAAAAAGAAAGTGGCTAATGCCACATTCTTTTATCACCTATCTTCTTTCTGGTGGTATTCTCTCTAATATTATTTTATACCCATCTGAGCCATAACTTAAACTTCTGTTTACACGACTAATTGTCGCTGTTGAGGCATGAGTTACTTCTTGAATCTCTGTATAAGTTTTTTTGTCTTGCAGCATCTTTGCTACTTCTAAACGTTGCGCAAGAGATTTGATTTCATGAATTGTACATACATCTTCGAAAAACGCATAACATTCATCTATTGTTTCAAGTGTTAAAATAGCTTCAAATAATTTATCTATTGCTTGATCTTTTATCTTGGAGTTCATAATTTGCTTCATCTCCTCGCCTATATTATCACTTTATCATTGTACAGTATGAAAATAATTATTTCAATCTCTTTTGGGAAATATAAGAAATTAGCATTTCGGTATTTGTATTTAAAACAAGCTCTTCTGGGAAGCCTATTTCTTCTAATAAAGAGGTTCCTTCATCAAATTTTCCTAAATCTAAATGAAAATGTGCATCTGTTCCTAATACAATAGGTGTCTCATAAGCTTTACAATAACCTAGCATTTCTATAAGATTTTCTCTTACACCAGGACGATAACTTGTAGGTTTAAGTGAAGCAATATTTACTTCAAGCAATGTCTTCGTTTCTTTTGCCTTCTTCACTAATCTTTCCATATCAATTGGGTATCTTGCATCCCCTGGATGTCCAATAATATTAATATATTTATTTTCCATAACTTTTTCAAGGCAACTTGTCACTTCTTCTTTACTTCCAAATGGAATACAAGGTGGATGTAAGCTGGCAATAGCCATATCTAATCCCTTTAATGTTTCTTCATCTAAATCAATTGTGCCTGAATAGTCCATAATATTTGTTTCTGCACCTTTTAAAATACGTACACCATACATTTCCTCAGGTATAATTCTTAGATTAGCAAAATGAAAGGCGTGTGCCCCTCCTGGCATAGCTGGTGTATGATCTGTTATTGCAATGGCCTCTAACTGTTTCTTACTTGCCTCACGTACAAGTTCATCTAATGTATTATACGCATGTCCACTTGAAACAGTATGTGTATGTGTATCTACTAAAAGTCTCATTTCTTCTCCCTCCAATAGCCTAATTACATTTCTTTTCATTATAACATAGTTTTATTATTTCAATGGATTATCCATTTTTATTTCAATAGCCATATTTCCAAAATTTTATATTGCATATATGATATTTATAACTTATAGTAACTCTAGAAGTTTGCATGACATAATTTTATTACATTAAGGAGTACATAATGAATAACTACAAAATTACTATAACACGTTTTTTAAGCATTATTATAGGTACATTACTTATTGCAATTGCAACTAATGCAATCATTATTCCAAATCACCTTTTAAGTGGTGGTATCAGTGGTATTGCCCTATTATTACACTTTCTTTTTAACTTCAAAGTAAGTCTTTTGGTCATACTATTTAATATCCCACTTCTTATATTAGGGCTTTTATATTTACAAAAAACTTATTTGGCCTATAGCTTATTTGGCATGTTAATGCTTTCTTTCTGGTTAGAACTAACAAGTAACTTTGTTATTGCCACAAATAATACACTTTCTATTTTATTAATAGGTGGTTTATTCCAAGGTGTAGGTACAGCACTTGTTTTTAAATATGATGGTTCAACTGGTGGCACAGATATTATTTCTAAAATTATCCAAAAGCATTTCTCCGTTAATATGGCCACAACTAACTTCGCCATTAACTTAGTCATTATCAGCTTATCTATTTATTTCTTTGATATTGATATGGCTACCCTTACAATTGGTATGATGTATGTTGCAAGTAAAATCACTAACTTTGTAGTAGATGGTCTTAATCGTAAACGTACACTTTACATTATTACAGATAAAGCCCATTATAATACACTTTCTCAAACTTTACTTGCTGAGCTTAATCGTGGTGTTACAATGATTCCTGCTATTGGTGCGTATACACATGATGAAAAATATATTTTATTTACAACTGTAAGTATGCGTGAAGTAGCTAAAGCAAAACAAATTGTCTTATCAGTTGACCCAAAAGCCTTTATGACTATTACCGAAACCTCTCAGGCCATCGGAAATGGACGCGGCTTTACTGAACTTCAAAATTCTATATAAACAGGATAAAGGAGGTGCTTTGAAATTATAAATAATTTCGCAGCACCTCCTTATTTTAACTTTAATCTAAACTTAGATTAAAACTGCATTTCATTAACGAATAATTGGTGGGAAACCAACTTTCTTTTGAACCTTGCGAAGTGTTTTTGTTGCAAGGTAATTTGCTTTCTCTGCATTTGCTTTGATGATCCCATCAATATATGCTTTATCTTGTGAAAGTTCTTTGAAACGTGTTTGAAGTGGACGAAGTTCTTCTACTACAGCTTCTCCAACTGCCATTTTAAAATCACCGTAACCTTTACCAGCAAACTCAGTTTCAATCTCATCCATTGTTTTACCTGTAATAGATGAGTAGATTGTCATTAAGTTACTAATACCTGGTTTATTTACTTCATCAAAACGTACTACTGCTTCAGAGTCTGTTACAGCACGTTTAAATTTACGCATAATAACTTCTGGTGCATCTGTAATTCTGATTACTGCATTTTCATCTTCATCAGATTTAGACATTTTCTTAGTTGGTTCTTGAAGACTCATGATTTTTGCGCCAACCTTTGGAATGTAACCTTCTGGTACTTTGAATGTCTCACCATATGCATTGTTAAATCTGATGGCAATATCACGTGCAAGTTCTAAGTGTTGTCTTTGATCTACTCCTACTGGTACTAAATCTGTTTGATAAAGTAAAATATCTGCTGCCATAAGGACTGGATATGTAAAGAGTCCTGCGTTAATATTGTCACCGTGTTTTTGAGATTTATCTTTGAACTGTGTCATACGTCCAAGTTCACCCATATAAGTAAAACAATTAAGAATCCAAGCAAGTTCAGCATGTGCTGATACATGAGATTGCATGTAAATAATATTTTTCTCTGGATCAAGTCCTGCTGCAATATAAAGCATCATTAAATCTCTAGCATTTTTTCTAAGTGTAGCTGGATCTTGTCTTACTGTAATTGCATGCATATCTACGATACAATATAAGCTATTATACTCATCTTGTAAATTTGTCCAATTTTTAAGGGCACCTAAATAATTTCCTAAGGTAATCGTACCTGATGGTTGCATACCACTAAAAATAATCTTCTTCTGTTCACTCATTTTTCGTGCACCTCTCTTAGTTTTTTATCTTCTTTAATGTTATCAGACAACTTCTGTTAAATCAAGGGAAAAGTCAATAGTTCTGTACGAATGCTGATAATTATCATATAATATGTTCATAAGCACTTAAGGAGGCTATAATAATGAAAAAAATTGCAAGTTTTACCGTAAACCACATTGATTTATTACCAGGTATTTACACATCACGTGTAGACTATGTTAACGATGTAGCGGTTACAACTTATGACTTACGTATGAAAAGACCTAACTTAGAACCAGTTATGAACACAGCAGAAATTCATGCTATTGAACATATTGGTGCAACATTCCTTCGTAACCATAAAGAGTTTGCTGATGAAGTAATCTACTTTGGGCCAATGGGATGTCGTACAGGTTTCTACCTTATCTTAAAAGGTGATAGAAGCTCAGAAGCTATTGCACCACTTATTACTGAACTCTTTGAGTTTGTAGCAAACTTCCAAGGTGAAATTCCAGGTGCTACAGCTAGAGATTGTGGTAATTACTTAGATCTTAATTTACCAATGGCAAATTATGAAGCTAAAAAATACTTAGAAGAAACGCTTCTTAAATTAACACCTGCAAACTTAGTTTATCCACAATAATATTAGGGTGTAATATTATTAAAGGGACTATAGATTATCATATACCTTGAAATGGTAAAGATCATCTATAGCCCCTCTTTTATTTTATATAAGAGTATCTTTATATACTAATACATTTATAAATCCATATATCTTATGCATCTATATATTCTGCTCTGATATAGATTGGCTTATTGCCACTTTATAACCTTTAAATTCTTTTATTAATATTGCTGCAACAATAACAGTTGAAATCATATCACTCATTGGTTGTGCGAGCCATACCCCTTTAAGTCCACCTACTTTAGCCATAATAAGAATTACTGGAATTAAAATAACTACTTGTCTTAATAAACTAAGAAATGTTGCCATTTTAGCTTTTCCTATAGCTTGGAAATAGTTTGAGCCCATAATAGATACTGCTAAGATTGGCATTGTAATTGTATATAATCTAAGGCCTGGCGTAGCAATCTCTAACATTGTGCCATCCCCATCAAACATTTTTATAAAGGTAGCAGGTGCTAGCTGGATAATGGCAAATCCAATTACTAAAATTACTGTTGCAAATCCCATTGCTAATAAACTTGTTTTTTTAGCACGCTCATAATTTTTAGCACCATAGTTGTAACCAATGATTGGTTGTGCACCTTGATTAATACCAAAAATCGGCATTAATACTAACATTACAATAGCACTAATCGAAGTCATTGCACCAATAGCAATTTGTCCACCTGTCTCATTTAAAACTTTATTCATTACAACTTGTACCAGACTAATTGCTAATTGCATGGCACATGGCGCTGTTCCTATAACAAATATTGATTTCACAATGAAACCTTTTAGCTTTAGATTTTCCTTATGTAATTTAAGATTTGACTTCCCTTTTGTAAAATAATATAGACCTATAACTGCTGTAACAACTTGTGAAATAATTGTAGCTAATGCAGCTCCTTGAATCCCCATATTTAAACCAAAAATACATACTGCATCTAATATAACATTAATTACACAACCAATAATCATGCAAGCAGCCGACATTTTAGGATTGCCATCAGCACGCATAATACTTGTAAATACAAAACTACTTACATTAAAAATCGTTCCTAATAAAAATATATTAATATACTGCTTGCCATAAGGAATTGTTTGCTCATTTCCACCAAAAGCACCTAACAATTCCCCGGCAAATAACATACCACAAATCATTAATATAATTCCCATAATCACTGCAATAGTTACAGCATTTCCTAAAACCTTTTCAGCTTCTTCCTTTTTTCCTTGTCCTAACCTAATAGAAATTAGTGAAGTGGCACCTATTCCAACAAGCATTGCAAGACCTAATATAATAGTTAAAATAGGCATTGTAATTCCTACACCTGTTATAGCCAAATAACCTATATCCGGTATATTGCCTATAAATATACGGTCTACTACATTATATAATGAGTTTACAAGCATCCCTATAATAGCTGGTATAGAGTATTTTATTAATAATTTCCCTATTGGTTCATTTGATAATTCTATATCTCTACTCATTTTTCCCTCCTATTTCCTATATTCCATACTTACTGAGTATAATACAATCTTTATATCTATACAACATCAAAAAACAGCCCCATTTACTTTATTACATTTTTTACCTTTTCTTTAACATTTTAATAAGTATTACATATTATATTTATGAAAAAACTAATCATTCAAGGAAGTGGCCTTATGTCAGGTTATATTAAACATTATTTCGTATGTGCAAATAGTGCAAAGGGATTTAGAAATCTTTTTGATTCAAATCTCAATATGCTTAATAAAATATATATATTAAAAGGTGGCCCTGGAACAGGGAAATCTTCTCTTATGAAAAAAGTAGGTACTTATTTTGCTAATGAAGGCTTTGATGTTGATTATATTCATTGTTCTTCTGACCCAGATTCTTTAGATGGTATTGTTATTCGTAAGCTTAGTGTCGCTATTGTAGATGGTACAGCACCTCATGTTATTGAACCAAAGGCTCCTGGTGCTATTGAAGAATATGTAAATCTAGGCGTAGCTTGGAATATCCCTGAACTTGAAAAACATAAAAAAGAAATCCTTTATTTGCAACAAGAAATTAGTGGCGCTTATCCTAAAGCTTATAAACACTTCGCTGACGCCTTACTTATTCATGATGAATGGGAAAAAATCTATATTGATAGCATGGACTTTAAAAAAGCCGATCAATTAGCTACTAAAGTTGCACATGAAATTATTGGTATGAATAAACTCGATAAAGAAGCAACTATTATGCATCGTTTCTTTGGTGCTTCTACACCAAAAGGCTCTATAAACTTTGTACCAAATATCATTAATACCGTTAAAACACATTATTATATCAAAGGCCGTCCTGGTTCTGGTAAATCTACACTTCTTAAAAAACTCATGTATTTGGCTGAGGAACGTGGTATTGATGCAGAAATTTATCATTGTAGTTTTGACCCTGATAGTTTAGATATGGTTTTACTTCCAGAGCTTGATGTGTGTATATTTGATAGTACTGCCCCACATGAATATGAACCAGACCTTACAAAAGACCATTTAGTAGATATGTATGCCGAAATTATTGCACCTCAAACAGATGAAAACAATCATGAAGTACTCTCTGATATTCAAAAACGTTACAAACAAACAATAAGTGCTGGTACTTCTGAACTCTCTTATGCAAAAACATTACATGATGACCTTGAACAATACTATATTAGTGCAACTGACTTTACTAAGATTGATGCCATTTATGAAGATCTCCTTTCAAAAATTAAGTCTCTCATCTAATCCCTAATTTTCACTTATTCATTAAATGCTATAACGTAAGATATAAAAATACCGTAAACTAATAGTATTAGTTTACGGTATTTTTATTGCATAAATTATAAGTTTATTACTAAAGACAGACTACCTATAAGTTTCTGGTTTTAATTTAACATACTTTCTTACTCTTATAACTTTATGTCCCATAGGCTTGATCCTATCATACCTCTTCCACACAAATATAAGCCCCATAAATATTAACTCTAATCCAATTAATATACCTATTAACACTCTTTTCATACACACTCCCCTTGTCTTTATACTTTTATAAAATTCACCCTTGTATAAGTCGTATTAATATATCTACCTACTTACAACTTATTTCTCATCCTTTTTAATAACTTTTTTACTAGAAATCAGTTTTTTACAGTGATTGCAAAAGTAATTTGTAGCTCCACATGCTGCTACAACTTCTACCTCCTGATGACAATCTGGACAATAATATTTCTCTTTCATTTTCTTCATTCCTTCCACTACTTATACCATTCCCAATATAATCTAATTTTACTCTCTTTTTATAAGTCTACCATAACAATAGCTTGACTAGAAATACCTTGTTCTGCACCAGTGAAACCTAACTTTTCTTCTGTTGTTGCTTTAATATTCACTTGACCTACCTCTATTTCTAGTGCCCTTGCAATATTCTCACGCATCGCTAAAATATGTGGTGCCATCTTAGGCTTTTGTGCAATAATTGTTGCATCAATATTATGAATCACTGCTTTTCTGTCTTTTAAAAGCTTACCTACATGTTCAAGTAAACTGATACTTGAAATGCCCTTATACTGAGGATCTGTATCTGGAAAATGCTTTCCTATATCACCTTCAGCTATTGCACCTATTAATGCATCCATAATTGCATGTACTACTACATCTGCATCTGAATGTCCTAATAACCCCTTATCGTGTGCAATTTCTACACCGCCCATTATAAGCTTTCTACCTTCTACCAATTGATGTACATCATATCCCATACCTACTCTTAACATTTATTTCTCTCCTTTATACTATTTTATACATTTACCGTACGATATATTATACCTAACCTTCTAACTTTTTAATAAATCTTGCTACGCCATCTTCTTCATTACTTGCAATCACCTTAGTTGCCACTTCTTTTAACTCATCAGCAGCATTAGACATTGCATAGCTATAGTCCGCAATATGGAACATACTAAGATCATTTAAGTTATCTCCAAAACAAACAATTTCCTCATAATCGCATCTCTGTTTTACTTTTGATACACCATTAGATTTAGAAGCCTTTTTACTATATACCTCTAATAAATATGCACCTTCCATATAATTATCTTTATATAAGGCATAATCTATTCCTTCTATATCTTTAATTAACTGTGCAATTTCTTCAATCTTCTTCTTTTCATCCATAAACACAAAATAAATAATATTTCTTATATCTTCTGGGTTATGCTTTTTAAAGAGTTTAGCATTTTTACGTTCTTCATAAAATATTGTCTCATATGGATTTAAGGCCTTATTATAATGGGCTGTTAATTGTCCTTTACCTCTTTCATCATCAATTGTATAAATAAAGCCACCTTTTTGAGCCTTATTTAAACGGCTCATTATTTCTTTTGAAGCCGTACTTTCTATATACTCCACATCAATATATGCATGTTGTTTCAAATCATATAATGCCACCCCATTCATTAATACAATAGGAATATTAATATGAAGCCCTTCTAATATTCTTTCTACTGTAGCCGATGTTCTTGCTGTAGCTATAGAAAATTGCACGCCTGTTGCAATCAACTCATTTAAGGTTGCTTTACTATAGGCTGTAATTTCTTTCTTATTATTTAATAGTGTACCATCTAAATCTGAAATATATAATCGTTTTTTCACACCATACTCACTTTCTATACTATTCTTGATAATATTAGCTGATTTTCTCCATGGTATCATATTTCCTACTTAAAATCTATCTTATAACACATTATAAAATAATACAAAAAAACACCCCAGCTTATTAATATAAACTGAAGTGTTCTTTAGAAGTAGCGGAAAAGGGATTTGAACCCATGACACCACGGGTATGAACCGTGTGCTCTAGCCAACTGAGCTATTCCGCCATATAAGTATTAAATTAATACCGAGTGGTCGCTACAGGGCTCGAACCTGTGACCCCCTGCTTGTAAGGCAGGTGCTCTCCCAGCTGAG
>CALGWE010000306.1:0-2779 GCA_937935915.1 uncultured Clostridia bacterium | reverse complement strand
TCCGTGAAGCCATGTTTCCTTTAGAAGAAGACTACGATGCTCCAGACAAATAAACATAAGATTGATAAGGAGGACACAATGGGAGAATTATGGTATACAGAAAGTCATCAGGAGGATGTACGCTTCTCAATAGAAATCAAAGAGCATTTGCATTCAGAACACAGTTTATTTCAACAGATTGACTTTTATGATAGTAAAACCTTCGGCCGTTTCTTCACTTTAGATGGCCTTATGATGGTTACTGAAAAAGATGAATTTATTTATCATGATATGATTAGCCATGTCCCTATGGCGGTTAATCCTGATATTAAGAAAGTTTTAATTATAGGCGGCGGAGATGGTGGTTCTGCTAGAGAAATCTTACGTTATGAGACCATTGAATCTGTAGATTTAGTAGAAATTGATGAACGCGTTGTGCGCCTTTGTCAAAAGTATCTCCCTCAAACAGCTTATAAATTAGACCGTGATCCACGTCTTAAAATGTATTTTGAAGATGGTGCTGCTTTCGTCCAAAATGCTTTAGAAAGTACTTATGATTTAATCTTAGTGGACTCTACAGACCCTATTGGGCCTGGGGAAGGCTTATTCTCTACTGCTTTTTATCAAAACTGTGCCCGCATTTTAACTGAAGATGGCATTTTGATTAATCAACATGAAAGCCCTTATTATAAGTCTTATGCTTATGAAATGCGTAGGGCCCATCACAAACTTAAAAATACATTTCCAATTACGAAAGTTTATCAGTTTCACTTACCAACTTATCCTTCAGGCCATTGGCTCTTTGGCTTTGCTTCTAAAAAATATGATCCTATTAAGGATTTAAAGGCTGAAACATGGGAAAAGCTTGGGCTTTATACAAAATACTATAATACAAATTTACACAAAGGCGCTTTTATGCTGCCAACCTATGTAAAGGAAGGACTAAAGAATGCTTAATACTTATACAATGCAAACATTTATTGGTTTTGACAAAACATTTGAAGAATCAGAGGTGGTTTTATTTGGGGCCCCATTTGATGGTACAACAAGTTACCGCCCTGGAACGCGTTTCGCACCTACTGCTGTTCGTCCTGATTCTTATGGACTTGAAACTTACTCTCCTTATTTAGATTTAGATCTTGAAGACTTTAATCTCTGTGACATCGGAGATGTGGATATCCCATTTGGTAACACAAAACGTGCCCTAGAACTCATCGGAAAGGTGGCTCAAAATATTATTAGTGCCGGCAAAAAGCCACTTATGATCGGTGGTGAACATCTTGTAAGTCTTCCTGTAATTCAAAAGCTCCATGAAAAATATGAAGACTTACATATTATCCATCTTGATGCCCACACAGATTTACGTGAAGAATATTTAGGTGAAGAACTTTCTCATGCCACAGTCATTAGACGTGCTTGGGATACTGTAGGGGATGGCCGTATCTTCCAATTTGGTATTCGTTCTGGTATGAAATCAGAATTTGAATGGGCCAAATCACATACACATTTAAATCCATTTAATACAGATACGCTGCAAGAAGTTGTAAATTCCTTAAAAGGTAAGCCAGTGTATTTAACAATTGACTTAGATGTTCTCGATCCTTCTGTCTTTGCAGGAACAGGCACACCTGAACCAGGTGGGATTACAATGAAAGAACTTTTAGCTGCACTTGTTACAATGAAAGGCTTAAACTTCGTGGGTGCTGATGTGGTAGAACTTGCACCACATTATGACGCTAGCGGCGTTTCTACAGCTGTAGCTTGTAAAACACTTCGTGAGGTAAGTTTACTGCTTAGTATCTAATAAGCTAGCGAGAGTAGTCGCTGCGTCTAACTACACCTTCCGTGATTTATGATAGCCTAAGTTCGATAAGCAATACAACGGATGAAAACTCGCTCCGCTCAGACACTCATCCTAAGAACGTATTGCTTATCTTCACTAAGGCTATCATTAAATCACTCCACAGGTAGATTATCCGCAGCGACTACTCTCGCTTCTTTTTAGATGACTTGGTGGGCGCTTTGAAGAAGGTTAGTGCATCACTCGCTCGCTTCGCTCACTCAGACACTCGTCCTAAAAGCGCACTTATTATCTTCTCCAAGAATATCATCAAATTACTTCACAGGTAGACTAGTAGCACCGATTACTCCCACTTCTCTTTAGATGACTTGTGGGCGTTTCGAAGAATGGTTGGGTATCAGTCAAAAACTCACTCGCTTCGCTCAGACACTCATCCTAAGAGCGTACCCTTTATCTTCACTAAGACTATCATTAAATCACTCCAGAGGTAGATTATTCGCAGCAACTACTCTCGCTTCTTTTTTGATGACCTGCGGGCGTTGCTAAAAAGGTTTGGTGTTCAGCAGAAAAGCCACTTGCTTCGCTACTCAAACACTCGTCCTAAAAATATCCTTATTTTATATGTATTGGTTGGAAGTGCTTTTATGATTCTTATTTAATCTTTTCAGTAATCATCTCCCACAAGGTTTGAGTTTATATTTCTTTCTTTTTTTAATCTACGCATAAAATACGATTCTAGCAAATGCCATTTCTGATTGGGTTCATGTTTTGTTGCATCAATTATATGACCTGTTTGTTTTGCATATGTAATATAGGATTTCTCACTTCCGTCGTCTTTCTGTTGATAGTGTTCAATAAACTCATCACTAATTTCATAGTGTTCTTTCTTATCAAAATAAAAGGATACTAGCCTTAAACTATCCATTTTATTTCCTCCTATTAATATCTTTTTCTTTTCTTTATCTCTTAATAATCCATTTGATGAAATATCTTTTATTT
>CALGWE010000305.1:0-1944 GCA_937935915.1 uncultured Clostridia bacterium | reverse complement strand
CTGCATTTGTTTGAAGTAAATTCATTGTTTGCCCATCTAAAGTAATTTCACGGTCTAAGGCACTAATAATCCCATTTGTTACTGTCCCACCTAATTGTCCAAGGGGATTACCAATGGCTACAGCAAGCTCACCTACCTGTAAGCTATCTGAATCTCCTAAGGCTGCTGGTGTAAGTTTCGCTCCTTGTATTTTTAAAAGTGCCACATCTGTTTTTGGATCTGTACCTACTAGAGTCGCATCATAGGTTTCACCATTTCTTAATCTCACTGTAATCTTACTTGCCCCATTAATTACATGATTATTTGTAGCAATATAACCTTCTTTTGAAACAACTACGCCACTTCCTGCACCTTCTGCAATGAATTGTTGCATATGCATACCATTTGTAGCAATCTCAGTTGTGATTTCTACCACTGAATCAGCTGCAATACTTGCTACTTCTGCTACAGATAAACTGCCACCTGATGGATTTGTTGCTGCAGCTTTGACGAGATTTGTATTATTTGTAACTGGTGCTTCATTTACTACGGCTTGTGATTCATAAGGATACTTACTAAATACATAAACACCAAGTCCAAATGACCCTGCTGTCAAAGTACAAATCCCAATGATTGACGCTACCTTTTTACGCCTTACACTGGCTTTTTCAGCTTTTAATGTTGCTTGCATCTCTTCTTCTTGCTTTCTTGCTTCTTCCTGTCTTCTTAACTCTTCTTGTTCTGCTTTCATTCTATTTTCCATTAAAGCTTTCATTGCTTCATCATCTTCATAATACATAATTGATTCCTCCCTTGAGAACTGTCGTTTATCTTTATGTATATAGAATAATCATGTTATGTGATGACTTTTTGAACATTAACTGAAAACACTTTGAATTACATTTTCATCTATTCTTCATCTTCGTAAACTTCATCTCTATCTTTTAATACCCCTTGATAGTTAATAAGCTTAGTCATTTCTAAGAAGACTAAATCATATAATAAATCTTGCCCAGTTTGATTTAAAACTAAACCATTCATATATTCTTTATAGCTACTTTTCTTACTTAAATATGTAAACAAATCCAGTAATACGCCATTCCACTCTAAAACTATTTCTTCAATGGCATTTCTATATTCTAAAAGTACTTTATTATTAAAATCCTGTTGGGCTAATTCTGGTAAAATCGGCGGTGGTGTAATCACTATAGGAATAGGATGACAACCATTTAGCCCTGTACGATTATTATGTTTGTGAATCTTCTCAAGTAATTCATTTAAAACTTCTTTATAAGTAGTTATTGGCATGTACCCTTGACTATCTGGCTTCATCTGCGCTGATGAAAGATTAATAAAAACAATATTAGGATGATGTATAAATACCTTATCTTCTAACTTGTCTAAAAGTGTTTGCACCGTAGTCCCATTTTCGTATAATACATTCCACAAAATATTAGGATAATAACTATCTAAGTGTGCATCTAAACGCTCTATGTAAGTAATTAAATTTTTAGTCTGTATCTGACCATATCCTATAAGTGTTGTTTTAATCATACAGCTTCCTCCATTTTTAATTTTCTTCACCCTAGCAGTAATCTTACACTCTCTTTTGCTTTTTAAATATCCATTTCATTATAATATATTTATTCAAATTTATCCAATAATTATAAAAATTTATCTTTAAGCACCAAAAAAGGTATGCACCCCACTTTAACAGATCACATACCTTCTATATTATAAATTTATTTCCTTATTATAAATTTATTTCCTTATTATAAATTTATTTCCTTATTATAAATTCATTTCTTTAAATTTCTTAGCCATTGCTACTTACCCTTTTTGATCAAACAAGGTCACAATATAAATCACAACTAGTGCAAGTAAGAAACCTGGTACGATTTCATATAAACCGAAAAGTACAACTTGTGTGTAATGACTTGCAAGCCATTTCCAAATAATCGTTGT
>CALGWE010000304.1:0-5540 GCA_937935915.1 uncultured Clostridia bacterium | reverse complement strand
CAAATGATGGTGAAAAACAAGCCTTTTTGCCAATTAAAAAATTTAGCAAATATAGGTAACTTTTTGTCTAGTTTTTTTAATTTTTACGCATTATTTTCTGCTTGTCTTAAAATCTTTTTCACGTTTTTTTCAAACTTAATACGTGGAATCATAATTAAGTGATTACATGCAATACAACGTAATTTAAAATCTGCACCCACACGTAGAATTTCCCACTCATTTGTACCGCATGGATGTGGTTTTTTCATTTGTACAACATCTCCGACTTGATAATTCATGCGTGCCTCCTTTTCTTTATAACCATTTTTGATAATGATTATACACTTTTTAATGACTTTTATTATACTTTTCCTTAGTTTTTTTGTCTAATATTAAACTCAAAAAAGACTACCTTTTTTAGATAGTCTTTCTCGTTAATAAATTATTATTTGTGTTGCAGGTATTTATGCTTTATTAAACATTTTCATTTTATAGACAATGCTATTTTCATAAAAGAAAGTAAACCATAAATAGTTGATAAAGAATAAACACCACATATAGTTTTCTGTACTAAAACCTTTTAATCCAATTAAAGATAATAAACCTAAAAACCCATAATACTTATATTTATCATATCCCATGTTCCTGCCCCCTTCATAAAATTTATTAACACTATTTTATGTTATTTTAAATACTTTTTCAATTTATTATCTTGTATTCAAAATTTTACATCTAGTATTCAAGTGTATATCTTATATTGGTTAGATTTTAACTTATACTGATGTTCAGGTCTCCCTACATTACCACGAGTTAAATTAACCTCTATTTGTTCTGTTTCCTCTAAATAATCCATATACTTTTTAATTGTTACGTTACTAATTTGTATCGCCTTAGCTAACTCTCTTAAAGTCCATACCTTTTCAGGCTCTTTCTTTAAAAATGTAATAATCTTATCTAATGTTCGTTTATTCTTTCCTTTTGGCAATTCTACATTAAAATCATATTTCTCTTCCATCTGATCAATGTCTACTTGCTCAATTGCATCTTTATTATTTAACCACTGTCTTCTTTTTAAGTGCTTTTCTATAGCTTCTTGGAAACGTTCAAATTCAAATGGCTTTATTAAATAATCAATCACCCCATAAGCATAAGCTTTCTCCACCTCATTTTGACTATTGGCTGCTGTAATCATAATAACGTCACCGAAATAGCCCTTATTTCTAAGCTCCTTTAAAATATCCATCCCTTTTTTCTGTGGTAAATATTCATCTAACAGGATTAAATCTATTTTTTCGTTTTCTATATATTTAAAAACTTCTTCTTCTGTCATTACAGGACCGTAAATCATCATATTCCCTATCTGCTCTAAATACTTTTTATTAATTAATCCTACCATTGGATCATCTTCTACAATTACTACCTTACTCATTTCTATACTGCTCCTTTAGGAAGTGTGACTTCAAATAATTTTTCTCCCTCTTCTTCTATTAGCTTAATCTCACCATTATATAGCGCTACACGATTTTTTACTAAGTATAATCCTGTACCCCTTCCTTCGCCTTTAGACGATGTACCTAATTCAAATAGACTTTCTTTTATCTCCAATGGAATCTGCTGACCATAATCACTTACTTCAATAATAATTCTTTCTTCATCTTCTTGTAAGTTTACTATCACATCTTTATCTTGTACTTGGGCATTGCTGCATGCTTCAAGTGCATTTTCAATGAGATTACCTATGATTGTAATTAAATCATGGGAATCTATATAACCATGTGTACGTTCAAGATGAGATTCTTCTGTCACAATTAATCTAGCTTGTCTTTCCTTAGCCATAATACATCTACTTAATAAAAGCGCTCTTACATAATAATCTTGTACATGGCTAAATTGATTTTCTTCCTCTGCCTTCGTCTCTTGTATTTGTTTGATGTATTTCTTAGCTTCTTCACATTCTCCTATTTGTAATAGTCCTAATATCACATGTAGATTATTTTTAAATTCGTGTACAGTGGCTCTTAAATTTTTATTAATCTCTTCAACTCCAGTAATTTCTTTAGCAACGCGATTAATCTCTTGCTGATCTAAAATTGTAATAACAGCACCCAAATACATTTGTTGCCTTATAATAGGTTGTATACTTACAAATAACTTCTTCGAATGAATACAATACTCTTGCATTCTAATAAATCGTTTTTCTTGCAAATTGAATCTTAATTTTTCAAGCAGTTCTTCTTGTTTAATTTCTTCTAATAACTTTTCGGCCCTTTCATTGGTTTCACTAATTTGATTATTAGCATCTAAAGCAATAATACCTTCTTCTACACTATTTAAGATAATTTCTTTTTGGGTATATAACCTACTAATCTCTTCAGGCTCCATATTTAATATAGCTTTCTTTATGCGATATGCAAAATACTTGGAGCATGCTGTAGTAAATATAAAAGATATTATAAACAAACCGATATAACGCATTTTTGTCACTATATTTATTTCATAAATATCTTTATAATATTTTCCCACCATTACATAACCTATTTGCTTGCCGTCCTTTTTAATAGGTTCAAACCATCTTAAAGTTTTACCTTGAGACCCCTCCATAACAGAATAATAACTCATGCCATGTGCTATTACATTTTTTACATCGGCCCCTTGGAATTTTTCTCCAATTTGACTTATATCCACATGAGAATACTTTGTCCCTTCCATATCTCCTATTACGATTATATCTACATCCTCTAAATTTTGAATAAGTCCTTGCGTATAATACTGCAGTGCTAAGTCATTTTGCTGTTTACTAAGCTTATCCTGTACGAGTAGAGATTGTCTCACATTAACTCCTGTTGCTCTTAGATTCTCTCTAATACGTTCATCTACATTCCCTAGTTGTTCCTGCACAAAAATCATATATGAGAATATCAAAGGCACTAAAGTAATACATATAGCAGATAAAATAATTTTCATTTCAAAACTAAGTTTTTTCTTATTCATAATATATCCTCTATAAAATATAAAAAAGCATCATAATACTATGATACTTTTTTTGTGTTAAATTATTTAACTTATTTATGCAATAGTGTTGCTACATTCACCTGTTTCAAGGTATGATTTCATATTCTCAAGAGAGATTTCAATCATATTTGTTAACGCTTCATCTGTGTATGAACCCATGTGTGGTGTTACTAATACTTTTGGATAAAGGTCAACTAATTTTTGGAATGATGGATTTTCGATAGTCTCTTCTGATAAATCTTTGAAGAAGATTTGAGATTCTCCTTCAAGTACATCTGTACCGAATCCACCTAATTTGCCACTTTCAATTCCTCTAATAATAGCATCAATGTCTTGTAATTCACCACGTGCTGTATTAATAAGGATTGCATCTTGTTTCATTTTTGCAATGAACTCATCATTAATGATATGGTAGTTTTGATCTTTGAAGTATGGCATGTGAACAGAAATAATATCTGCCTCTGCAACTACTTCATCAAAGCTTTTAAATGTTACAACTTCCTTAGCTGCATCACTTTGGAATACATCATAACCAATTACATTTGCGCCAAGACCTTTGAATAATTTAGCTGTTGTTAAACCGATACGGCCTGTTCCAAGAATACCTACTGTACAGTTTCTAATTTCACGACTAAACATGAAACCATCTACAACAAAGTTTTTGTTACTTGTACGATTTACTGTATATGCTGTATGTCTAAGTAACATCATTGCAAGTGATACTGCAAGCTCACTAATTGCGTTTGGAGAGTATCCTGGTACACGTGCTGCTTTTAATCCTAAATCTTTAACAGCTTCTAAATCAACATGGTCAAATCCAACTGTTCTTGTTAAAACATATTGTAAACCATTTGCTTTTAAAAGTTCTAAGTTTCTACGGTCAGCTTTACAGTTACCTCTTACCATAATAGCTTCTGCGCCCATAGCTTTTTCTACGTTCTCATGTGTTAAACCTGATGTTACAAGTTCTAAATCAAAACCGAATTTTTCATTTATTTCAATAAAGTAAGGTACCTCTGTAGGTCTTACGCCAAAACATACAATTTTAATCATTTTTAAGTTCATCTTTCTAGTCTTTTAATTATTATCTCATGTATTAAATTTTATTTAATGGTTAACTTAATAATAAGGGGGATTGTTCCCCCTTGTCACTAAGCAAAAATACCCATATTTTTAAGTAGTTCTAAAACAACGATCCAGAATGGTGTTGCCATTACTGCTACTACCGTTGAAAGTAGTGAACAGTTTGATGTGAATAATGCTTCACGATCAAAGCTAATTGCATATGCAGCTGCTACTGTAGCAGTTGGTGCTGCCATCATAATAACTGTTGTTGCCATAGCGTCATGTGAAACTGGTAAAATATTCATTACTGTAAGTGCTACTAAGAACACGATGTTGATCATTGGTACTGCAATTACTTTAATAACACTATAAATCCAAGCGTCTTTTTGTACTACAGCTGTTTTAAATGGTACTTCAGCAAGTGTTGCACCAATTGAAAGCCATGCAAGTGGTGATGCTAAACTTTGTAAGTAAGTAAGTGGTTTGTATAACCATGGTAATGTTTCGTCAATACGAAGGAATCCATAGCTTTTAGCCTCTTCCCCTACCCCCACGATAACTTGTGGTAAGTGATCTTGTATTATCCAAATAAATAATCCTAAAAATGTTGCAATAATAATTGGGTTTAAGAAAATTTCTTTCATATTCTTTTTCATGTTTTCTTTGTCCATTTTTGCCCCTGACATTTTAATGAACGCATAAGAATATAAGAATACACGGTATGGAATATTGAAGATATTTGCATACATAGCTCCTGTTGAACCATATACAGCTTTTACGATAGGTGTTCCGAAGAATGTTGTTGAACCGAAAATAGTAAGTACACGGTAAACATCTTGTTTGTCACCTTTTACTTTAGCAAACATAATTTTTGTAATAGGAATTAAAATGATATATAATGCAAATCCCCATACAAGAATACTCATACTTTGATGTAATTCTTCCATTTTTAAATCCTTCATAAATGAAGTGAAGGCTAATGCTGGAAGAGCTACTGTTAATACAACTTTTGTAAGCATTTTAGCTGCACTGCTACTTAAGATTTCTTTTTTTCTAAGACCGAAACCTAATAAGATGATTGCCATAGAAGAAAAGATTGCACCTAATAATGCATTATCTGTTAATGTCTTTTTAATTAATTCAAACATTGCTGTCTCTCCTTGATTGTCATTTTTTTAACAAATATGTTTATTAACTCTTCATGTCTTAATTCTACTTTCTTTTGCTTATAAGCTCAATTTGTTGAAGTTCTTAAACAATTATTTAAGTTATTTAAGTTATTTTTTTAACAATCTCTATTCATTTAGGCTTATATCTATATCACAAAGCGTTACTCCTCTTTCAGTCTCTTTAGTTATCGTAACACTTTACTTTAATTATCTCTTCCTTTATGAAGGACCTTAACTTCTAATCTACTCAAATCTAATTTTTTTTAGATAACAAATCAATACCACCAGTTGAACTGGTGGTTTGCACAGCCCTAG
>CALGWE010000303.1:0-1791 GCA_937935915.1 uncultured Clostridia bacterium | reverse complement strand
TAAGTAAATGAGATCATAATAATGTTAAATGTTATTCAAGCAGCCATTTAAACTTAAATAAGCTGTTAATCTTATTCTGAGATAGCGTAAGAAAGAGTTATTTCTAACTAAAAAAGCACAAACTCATCAAATTTAAGTTTGTGCTTTTAAAATTTATTTCCTATTTTCCCATTCTTTCTTTAATATAGCATACTGATAGGTATTTTCATAAATTGGCTTACCATCTGCTCCATTAACAAAAGAAACAAATTCTTTAAATAGACCTTCTTGTCTCATACCAAGCTTTTCACTAAGTTTTTGACAAGCGATATTATAGTCTTCAGTGTAAATATAAATACGTCTAGCACCCTTCTCAGTAAAGAGTAGGTTAAAATACGCATTTGCTGCTTCATACATATACCCTTTACCTTGATAATCTTCATTTAACATCCAACAAGGTGAAAAGGTATCTTGAACACTGTCGGCAGGATCAGTACTTTCAGCATGGGCAAATATCTCGCCAATTACCCTATTAGTCTCTTTAAGTACAATTGCTAAATACAATTCATCATTGCTTCTTTCAATTGCAGCTTCCTTTGCTTGTTCTAACGTTTCTAATTTCATATCCATAAAACAATTTACAGATGGCTTTTTAAGATATAGTAAGAGAGCTTCTGCATCATCTGGTAAAAATGGTCTTAATATTAAGCGTTCTGTTTCTAGTTGCACAAGTTGCCTCCATTATTTAATAGTTTCTTCAATATATCATACCAAAATATCTAGAGATAGCGTAAAGTTGCACTAAATGAACCAGTAACTTTAGCATGGATTGATTCACTTTTAATTTGCTCTAATTGGTTTTTAAGCTGTGCGTTTTCAAGCAATAGATTGTCGTATTCTTTTTGAGAAATTGAACTTGAACATCCCACACAATTTATGAGTATGAACATCCCAAGACTTATCTTACTTAAAATAGATTTCATACAATATATATTCTCCTTTAATCTTTATAAGTTCAATCACATTATTTAATAGACGAACGACTATAAATATAAAACTCCTCCTGACTTGCCTGATAGGCTTTTACTTTTGGTGCAAATAGCTGATCATACGCCTCTGCTGCTTTTTCATCTATTTCAAAAGCAGGGCTTTCATAATAGTTCCATATTCTGCCGTCCGTTTCAAAAGGTTTTAATTCTTTGACTAACATAGCAGTAGGGAAGTAATGATTGCCAACACATATATTGTATTTTTGACAACTTTTAAATCCCCTAGCGATATAATTACTTGGATGTCCAAATATGACAATCATATCATAGCCCATTGCTAATGCTTTAGTAAATGAATGATTGAGTAATGCTTTACCAATCCCCTTTCTCTGGTAACTTGGTAAAACACTGAGTGGTCCAAAGGTTAATATGTTTTTTGTATTTCCATTAGCATCTACTAGTTTGGCTTTTGAATAAATGATATGTCCCACAATTTCACCATCTATTTCAGCCACAAAGTCTAGCTCTGGAATATAGTCTTCATGTGTTCTAAGTACATGCACTAAATAATGCTCATTGCACCCTGGTGTATTCACATTCCAAAAGGCCTCTCTTGTTAGTATTTCTACCGCCTTATAATCACTTTCTAATTCATTTCTAATTATTAGATTCCGCATCTTTTATCTCCTTATATGCTTATTTTATGCTAGGTATATTTTATATTACTTAGTCATAGACACTCAATAGATATTTTTATACTAAAATAAACCGCCCATAAGCTGAATATATTTTATCCAGCTTATGGGCGGTTGTTTTATTTTTT
>CALGWE010000302.1:0-1753 GCA_937935915.1 uncultured Clostridia bacterium | reverse complement strand
GGACAATCAATGCCCTTGCCTTCTTATTCGTAGGTATTAGTTTACAAGGCGTTGATAATGGTCAAAAAGAAAGCGAAACAAAGAAAATCTTATATGCATTAGGCGTTTTACCTTATGAATATGAAAGAATCAAAGCCCACTTCACAGGCGCTAGTAATGCGAGCGGAAGTTATAATCAAAGCTACAATTACTATGGCGGCGGCGCAGCAGCACCTAGCGAAAACCTTATTAAGAAATACACAGCAGTCCTTGGCGTAAGCGAAGATGCAAGCCTTGCAGAAGTGAAAAAAGCTTATCGTAAACTGGTTAAAGAATATCACCCAGATAAACTTGCAGCCAGCGGCATGCCAGAAGACTACATGGAATTTGCAAATCAAAAAATCCGTGAAATCAATGAAGCTTACGAATACCTTGAGAAAAATCTTAAATAATCCATTACAAAATGTATAAAAGCCAAAAAACTTGTTCATCCTCTAGAAAACAAAAAAGGAGGCAAAACATGAACGAAGTACATTTAGTAGGTGGCATTACAAAAGATCCAGAACTCAAAGAAGCAGCAAGTGGCGTAAAATATGTCCAATTCACCTTAGCCGTTAATAGTGGGGTTAAGAAAGTTGTGACAAACTATATAGATATGGTGGCTTTCAACAATGAAGCCGAAAAATTAGCCAGTACCGCAAAGAAAGGTACCAAGCTATGTATCAGAGGGCACCTCAACCAAGCCCAATACATTGATCAAGAAGGCAATACAAGAAACAATCTCAAGGTCATCCTAGAAGACTTCAGTATTGTCACCAAAAAAAGCTCAATGCCTATAGAAGAAGTGGCAGCTTCAGAAGAACCTGACCAACAATAGGCACATTATAAAAGGGATATGTCGTCAAGTAATTAACTTGCAACATATCCCTTTTGTTATGACTTCCTTTTTTCGTTCGCCCAAGGTAGGTTGTCCAAATAGAATCGCCAACTACTCCCGCAGGCTGATTTGGTAACCACCCTCACTTTTTAATTTTGCTTTCCAGAAGCTTGGGCAATTACAATAATGACTCCAACTACTACAAGTACAATTGGCCAAATAAGCGAATTATTGAAAAGTAAGTCCCAAAGATTATCCATAGTAATACCCAAGAAACTCATAGCAGCTACAGCAGTTAAAATACCAACTGGAATAAGTAGCCCATTATTACGAGGTTTCTCAAATAAGTAAAGCTGAAAGATACCAACAGCAGGCGCTAAAATATAAACAGGCCAAGTGTTACCACTAAAACGCCAGTGTGTAAAAGTTTCAAAGAAGAAAAGTAAACCAATTGTTGTTAAGATCCCACCAGGTACAAGGACTCCAGCAGGACTCTTGCCACTAAAGAAACTAAGTTCAAATAAAAGTCCAGGAACAAGTACAAATATAGGCCATAAATTTCCCCAGTTTAAATCACCAAAACCTACGAAATGTCCCCACAGTCCTAAAAGACCAATGACAATTAATATAAAACCAATACTACTTTTATCGTTATTCATAAAATCCCCCTTACTAAAAAAGTAAATTAAATCAATAATTACCTTAAGTATAATATAGTAATTCCATTTTTTAAAGATAATAGTCTAAATAAAATTAAATATAATAAAATTAATTAAAAAATTTAAAACAAACTATTGCAAACCTCAAAAAATAGGACTATACTAATCACATAAGGCCCATTGGTCAAGCGGTCAAGACGTCACCCTCTCACGGTGAAATCATGGGTTCGATTCCCGT
>CALGWE010000301.1:0-1754 GCA_937935915.1 uncultured Clostridia bacterium | reverse complement strand
TTGCGCCTTGTAGCATGTGATAGGTTGTGGCGCGTTTCCCTTTTAGTATGCCGCTATGGGCGAGAGCAAAGGCTGCGACACATACTGTGGCAATTGGTTTATATAAACACACTAAACTCCATAGTTTCAAATGCCTTTAAACATAACAAAAGTACTTTCATTATAGTTACCTCTTTTCTCATAGTGTTTTGTTTCTAGTCAATTTCATCTAACTTTTCTAGTTTTGTGTTTTCTTCTTGCCAATGCTTGAGTATTTCTAACTCTTTTGGTGTATGAAGCCAGTGCTCCCCTTTTTCAATCACCGTAAGCTGCATATGCAGCCTTTTACAAAACGCTTCCATCGTATCTCTTTGGGTAAAATAATCGTTACTACCATATAAAACAGCTGTATCAGATGACCATTTCATAATAGGATGCTGCTTAGCATATTGTAAGTAACGCCAAGATAAGACTTCTCCTGAATCTGTTACTATTTCCTGCTTTTCTTTTAAGAGTGTTTCTGTTACTTCTGCTTCTTGCATCATATAAGTAATGAGCTGTAACATATCCACTAATGGTGAAACAAATAAACAGTTTTCAAAAACCTCATCTTTATAAGCCTGCATACTAAACCAGGCACCTATACTACCTGCACTTAGACTAATATGCTGCCAGTGTGCTTTCATATACTGCATAACCCTTTCTAATTCAGGGACAATTTCCCATGGATTAAAGCGACCCACTTCCTCTTTTCTTTCCCCATGCTCTGGTAAATCAACACTTAAAACTTGCCATCCTTTAGGAACTACCACATTTGCAAAGCCTTCTGCTTCCTCTTTTGAGCCATATTTCCCATGTACCACTAAATACACTTTTTCTGAAGCTTCACCCCATAAAATAGCTGGTATATTTTCTATCTTTAAATGTTCCTGATGCATAATCTCCCACCTTCTTTAAATCTCAAAATCCTCTGATTTAAAATTTACTTTCTATAGACAGTTTATTTTCTATGTGCTCTCTACTTGTCCTAACTCTACTAAATAAAACATAAGCTCATAACCTAGTTTTTGATAAAGTCGCATAGCTTTTCCATTATCTCCATTCATAGATAGCATCACTTCTTGTTTGCCCCTTTGTTTGAATTCTTCTAAAGCAGTAGCTATAAGTTCACTGGCTATATTTTTGCGTCTATAGTCTGGCACCACAAAGATGCTTTCTGTAGCGCCTCCTGTTTCGCCCATATTCCAAACGGAAATACCTCCTACCACTTCTTTACCTACATAAGCGGCAAAGGCCTTAAAACTTTCATCCTGCGCACGAAACCAAAACTCACCAATACTATCTGCAATCCCCTCATTTGCCTGAGCAGTAGCACGAATATATTGCTGTACACTTTCTTCATTTAAGGGCAATGCTTTAATAGTTACTTCTTTTGGTACTGTGTAATGCACAATATGACTTAAATCATATTTTAAAACTGGTATAAGCTGATTAAAGCAAAAATCGTTATGTAAAAATTGTTGTACCTTATTGAAATCATCTGATCTAGTATAGTAAATAAGCTTCATATTCTTATGAGGATTGTCTTTTTGTAAGCGCTAATAAACAGCCTTGGCCCCAGATATAAGCGTTGGCAAGCTTTCTTCTTTCCCTGGCATTATACAATATTCTAAGACCAGTTTATGTACAGTATCTGGCATTTCACAATACCAACTGCTATGATACCCCACTATCCCTACACCTATGATTTCATCTTGTTCATCAATAACTGTAAA
>CALGWE010000300.1:0-7065 GCA_937935915.1 uncultured Clostridia bacterium | reverse complement strand
AATTTTTTGTTTTTGCATTTCATCTGTAAGCACTCTCTTACCATTTTCATCAATTGTATAGTTTTCGCCTTCAATTCCCCAGTTTACAAGAACTTGTGCTTCATCAGAAGCCATCCAATCTAAAAATTCAAATGCTTTATCTTTATTTTCACTTGATTCACAAATTGCGATACCTTGACCACCACTGAAACCTGGATCTTTAGAGAATTGTGACTCAATATCTTTATTTACAGTAATATTAAGTGCTGCCATTGTTCTATCTTCGAGGCCAGCTGAAATAAGTGCTTGTTTTGCATTATTTGTTCCCCAGTCTGGTGTCGCACTACCAAGCACACGTCCTGAAGCAAGTTTTGCAAAGTAAACGTCTTCTTGATGTGTAAATGATTCTGGATCAAGTAATCCGATATCATTCATATGGCAAAGCCATTTCATATATTCTTTAACGTTTGGATCAAGATATTTGTATTTAGCTTCTCCTGTCTCATCATTAATAGCCCATTCACCATCATCAAATATACCAGCTGCTGCAGAAGCAACGTTACCTACTGTAATAAGCCATCTCCAGTCACTGCCCATGAGACAAAGACCGATTGTATCTTGTCCTTCAATTTGTGGATATTTGTCTATGTAAGCTTGCATTGCTGCTTCATATTCATCAATTGTTCTAATTTCTGGATATCCTTGATCTTTAAGTACGGCATTTTGAATTTGCATAACTCCATCTGATTTCCAAAGCGCTGTACTTACACCATAACAACCTACTGTATAAATACTTGGGTCATCTTGGCTGAATTTAAGTCTTTGAAGCATATCACCATATAAATATTTAAGGTTACCACCTTTTTCCTCAATCATATCTTCAAGTGGAATAATAGCACCTGCATCAATCAGTTTGTTTGTATCCCCTTTAGCATAAATCATATCTGGATAGTCTCCACTGGCAATCATAAGTGGAATAGCTTGCTCATCCCCACCTACAGCATGTTCAACTTTTAATGTAACACCTGTAAGTTCTGTAATCTTCTTAGCAATAGGGTCTGTAAACTCTACATCTTCTGTTACGTCCTTTTCAAATAATGTAAGTGTTACAGGTGTGCGGTCTGCAAGTCCTACAAAACCATTTGCATCTGGCTCCCCTGTTGCTGTTTCAGTAGTTGTTTCCCCTGCATTAACACTATCTGATGTTGTAGCTGTTTGTCCGCCACATCCTACAAGTGCACTACCTACACATACTAAAGATAATAAGATTGCTGTAAATTTCATTTTTTTCATTTCATTCATCCTCTCTTTCTTACCTAATACTTTTCTCTTAAAAGTTTGTTAGATATCTACCGAAGCTGTCTTATATGAAAAATTCGTATTAAATGGTTTAGCTTTTAACTGCCCCAATTGTCATACCAGATACGAAGTATCTTTGTAAAAATGGATATACACAAACAATAGGAATTGTTGTAACAACTGTAATCGCCATCTTAATAGACTCTGGATTTGAAGTTACTTGTTTAATACCTTGTGAATTAATATCTGCCGCTTTTATCCCTGCTGATGCATTATCAATAACTTTCATAAGCTCATATTGAAGTGTTGTTAAAGAATCATTTGAACGACAATATAAATATGTATCAAACCATGAATTCCATTGACCTACAGCAAGGAATAATGCAACTGTTGCAATAACTGGTAAGCATAATGGGAATATGATTTTATAAAAAATTGTAAAATCATTTGCCCCATCTATTTTTGCTGATTCCTGTAATTCATATGGTAAGTTATCTATAAACGATCTTAGTACAATAATGTTAAAACCACTAAGTATCATTGGCCAAATATATACTGAGAAGTGTCCAATTAATCCTAACCCTTTAATAACCATATATTCTGGAATCATACCACCACTTACATACATTGTAATAACAAATAAGATTGTAATTGGTTTTCTAAACATATAATCTTTACGACTAATTGTATAAGCTAACATAGCTGTACAAATAATACCTATTAATGTACCTATAACTGTTCTGGCTACTGAAACCATAAAACCTGTAACAATCTTTGTATTAGATGAAAAGATTTCTTTATAGTTATTGAGTGTAAACTTTCTAGGCCATAAATGAATACCGCCCCTTACAGTATCCGTTGCATCATTAAATGAAATGGCAATTACTTGTACGAAAGGGTAAATTGTAATAATCAGTACAACTGTCATCAGTAATGTAATAATAATATCTGGTATTGTAATTTTCTTTCTAACTGCTACCATCATTTCCCCTCCTTATATTAATTGACCTTCACCGGTTTTCTTAGCTAGACCATTAGCAAACCAAATAAGTACAATACTTACAACTGATTTGAAGATACCAATAGCTGTACCATATGAATAACGCATCATACCAATACCATAATCAAGTACATATTTATCAAGTACTAATGATTTTTCTGCTACGATATTATTGCCTAATAAGTATTGTTTCTCGAAACCAATGTTAACAAGCCCACCAATATTCATAATAAGAAGAATAATGATTGTTCCCCTAATACTTGGAAGTGTAATGTTCCAAATTTGTTGCCATCTATTTGCCCCATCTACTTTTGCTGCCTCATAAAGCTGCATATCAATACCAGTAATAGCTGCTAAATAAATAATTGCATTCCAACCTGTTTCCTTCCATATATCTGAAGCTGTTACAACGCCCCAAAACATATTTGGAATTGCCAAGAAATTAATTGGCGTTTTTAAAATATGTAGGTTCACCAATAATTCATTAACAATACCATTTGGTGATAATAGTTGACCTACAATGTTAGCCACAACTACCCATGAAACGAAGTGAGGTAAATATGAAACAGTTTGTACTATTCTTTTATACTTTACGCCCCTCATCTCATTTAATAAAATTGCAAATGTAATGGAACACATTGTCCCAAATACGATTGCTAAAATACTCATGCCTAATGTATTCGTTAAAGCTTGATAAAACTGTTCTTCTTTGAATAATGCAATAAAATGTTTAAGTCCTACCCATTTAGACCCTAAAATCCCCTTTGCTGGCTTATAATCTTGAAATGCCATAAGCCATCCTACTAATGGTGCATATTTAAATACAATGACCCAAATAACAAAGGGTGCTGACATAGCTATTAAGTACTTCTGATCCTTTAACTTTTGACTAAATGAAGCTTTGTAATACTTTTTGTCCGTATTATTGTTTGTTTTCGCTAAAATATCTATCACTCCCCTCTATGATTTATACAACTTTTCTATAAATATATAGTAGTATAAAAAGAAGGGTAATTATACCTCTAAAAATATAGGTTTTTATACATGGAAATTAGATATTATTGTGCATTTATCTCATAGGTATGACCTGCTAAAGTCTTAATTATTATGCTGTTTCGCTCTGGTATATGAACCTGCCTTGTGCCTTTTTTACAATCTATAACTTCCATCTTAGACTCTGTATAAATTTGAAGTGTCCCTCCATTTTGTGATGTAATCACTGCGCCTGTTAGCTTCCCTTCTTTCCAAGATAAGTCCACCTCATAGCCACCTTTAACACATAATCCCTTAACCTCTCCCTTAGCCCATGCTTTAGGCAGAGCTGGTAAAAATTCTATGCAGGTTGTATCCTTTACTTTCTTACTCATATAATCTTGAATAAGCATTTCTGCAATACCTGCAATGCCACCAAAATTCCCATCAATTTGAAAAGGTGGGTGATTGTCTAATAGATTACTAAGGGTAGATTTCTTAAGTAGTTCCTTCACATTTTCATAGGCAAGTTCACTTTCTTTAAGTCTTGCCCATAAATTAATAATCCACGCTCTACTCCAACCAGTATGCCCCCCACCATATTCAAGTCGTCTCTCTAAAGTGGTCTTAGCTGCCTGTGCCAAAAACGGTGTCTCCCTCACACTAATTTGACTTCCTGGATAAAGGCCAAACAACTGAGAAATATGACGATGTCCTGGCTCTAGTTCCTCATAATCCTCACGCCACTCCATAATCTGACCATACTTACCAATACGAAGTGGTAAGAGCCTACTTTTCATTTCCTTAAACTTTTGAATTTCTTCTGGAGCAATATCTAATAGCTTGCCACCTTCAATAATAGCTGTAAACAGTTCATATAATATTTCATTATCCATTGTTGGGCCTATACAAACTGTGCCGCTTTCCCCTGAAGGTAAGATATATGTATTTTCTGGAGATGTAGATGGTCCTGTTACTAAATGCCCTTCTTCATCTTCCATTAAATAGCCTTTGAAAAAATCTCCTGCTGATTTTAATAAATGATATTTCTCACTTAAGAAAACTTTATCCAAAGTATAAAGATAGTGCTCCCAAATATGCAGACATAACCAAGCAGCTCCCATTGGCCAAATAGTTGCTGGCATCCACATATCCTGTGGCGCCGTATCTCCCCATATATCTGTATTATGGTGGGCTACAAATCCTTCACAACCATACATCTTTCTAGCTGTTTCCTCTCCATGAGGTTTCATTGTTTCCAGAAGCTCAAAAAGTGGCAGATGACATTCTGATAAATTACATTTCTCAGCAGGCCAATAATTCATCTGGGTATTAATATTAATTGTATATTTTGAGTCCCAAGGTGGCTGCCAACTACTATTCCAAAGGCCTTGAAGTGTGGCAGGAAGTCCTCCTTTACGACTACAACTAATTAATAAATAACGTCCAAAGTTAAAGTATAAATTAATAAGACCTATATCCTCTTGATCTTCTTTTAACCGCTCAAGACGTTCACTTATAGAAAGTAATTTAACCTCTTCTTCACTATTTGTCTCGTCTTGCAAATCTAATTGCAATCTATTATAAAGTCTTTGATAATCCAAGATATGACGATTTAATAATGTTTCATAACTTTCTTTAGCCACCTTTTCTAGTTGCATTTCACATACCTTCTTAGGTTCAAATAAAGTATGACCTCATCGGCATCTTTCACGTAAAGCCTACCACCTATACTTTCTAAGGTGCCACCTATGTTTTGAACCTTTAGGCTATAAGCATAATAAATACCACCTTCACCACCACTTAAGCCATATAAGGTCATATAGTCCTTATGGTATACCTTTTCATCTACATACTTCCATCTATCAATATAGGTACTAAGTTCTAGCTTTTGTTCTCCCCTTATTCTAACTACAAATACGTTATCAGGCTTTGAACAAAACATTTCTCTTTCATAGCCATTCCCATCTACTTTATAGCTTATCTTACAAATGGCCTTTTCGATATCTAGTTCCCTTTTATAATCGGTGACTTTCCCATCTTGTTCATAATTTTCGATTATAAAGTCACTAGTACAGAATACTGCCTTTGCCCATCAGGTACAGCAAACATACTCATTGCCATGAGTTTCTCAGCTTCTCTAATCTTTCCTTCCCAAAGCAAACTGCGAATACGTGGCAGATACTCTTTAGCATCTTTATTGTGCCTATCCCTATAACCACCATACCAGAGACTTTCTTCATTAAGCTGAATGAGTTCCCTTCTAGCGCCACCAAACACCATAGCACCTATGGCACCATTTCCCAAAGGTAAGGCTTCATTCCAGTTATCAGCTGCCTCTTTATACCAAAGCTTATGCTCTGACATAGTCCACCCCTCTCCCTATTAGCTAATTTTTTTTATTTTCAAAATACATCTTTAAATATATTACTTTATAAGAGCAGTTGCAATATGATTACAAAAATAGGGTAAGATTGCAAGCCTTCTTAACGCCTTACAACCTTACCCTATATATTTTTAATACGCTTTCATAAATTCTTTAATTGCTGTAATTTCTCCAACTAAACTACCTTGGCATAACTCCATCTTACCACCGCCGCGGCCATTAAACGCTGTATTAAGTGCTTTACTAATAGGTCTTACATCTTCTTTACTACTACCTAAAGCATACTTGATACTACCATCTTGCACTGTGAGCACTAAATAAACCTTCTCACCAAGTTCACCCATAAGTACACATAGCTTTCTAAGTTCATCGCCACTTAATCCCTCTTGATAAATACAAGTTTCACCCTTTGCAATATAATCTTGCGCTCTAAAGATTAAAAGGTCATTGGTTACTGATGCTGCTTTTTGTTTTAAGTTATTTAGTTCTTCTTGTTGTTTTATAAAGGCTTCTAAGATTTTTTCTGTTTTAGTAGAAAGCATATTGCCTATTTCTCTTGTAATCATTAATCTTTGATCATAATCTTCAAGGGCACGTTTCCCACAAAGCAGTGTAAGTCTCATACCACCTCTATGTCTTTCCCAGTTAATGCACTCAATTATGCCAATCTCACCTGCATTTTTTACATGTGTCCCGCAGCATGCACAAGTATCATATTCACCAATTTCTACAAGTCTTACTTTACCAACAAGTTCTATCTTTGAACGGTAAGTTTTGTCCTTCACTTCTTCATTTTCAAATACTGTAGCTTTTACCGGAACATTTCTAAAT
Organism: uncultured Clostridia bacterium; assembly: GCA_937935915.1. Classification (GTDB taxonomy): domain Bacteria; phylum Bacillota; class Clostridia; order Lachnospirales; family Cellulosilyticaceae; genus Cellulosilyticum. The sequence continues at coordinate 598 of CALGWE010000300.1, read as the reverse complement.
ACAGCTTCATTAGCAATTTGGATGACTTCTTTGATTTGGCCTTCTGTAAGTTCACCATCTACATCCGCTGTCATATAATCACTGCTCAAATGAAAACCTACGTTGTTGTAGCCATATTTAGCATTGATAATCCCTGAGACAATATGCTCACCACTATGTTGTTGCATAAAGTCAAAGCGTCTTGCAAAATCAATCTTTCCCTCTACCTTGCTGCCTACTTCTAAAGCCTTATCTACTACATGATAAATCACTTCATCTTTAATGAATACATGACTCACCTTAGCTTCATTAATGAACCCTTCATCTGCTGGCTGTCCACCACCTTCTGGATAAAAAGCTGTCTCATTAAGTACTACTGTGAAACCTTCTTTATAAGGCTCACAGCTTAAAACTTCTGCTTCAAAGTCTGTTAAATAACTGTTTTCATAATATAACTTCTTAGTCATTAAAATGCCTCCATTACTGCTTATTTAGCTTTTCCTCTTAATCTCTCTATAGCCTGTTTAGTTACTTTTTGTGGCATGCAGCCAATAGTCTGCTCAATTACCTTAGCATGTTTTCCAAATTCTCCATGTTCATCACTGCCTACCGTTTTAAT
>CALGWE010000299.1:0-1520 GCA_937935915.1 uncultured Clostridia bacterium | reverse complement strand
TCATTGGTATATCAAGTCAATTCTACTTATTATCTAGGAAAGTAGAACTTTCCTAGATAATAAAAAAGGATGTCATTAATGAACATCCTTCAACAAGCTTACATATTTTATTGATTCATCAAACATTGTTTAACAATGCTACTTACTTTTCCGTTATCAGCTTTGCCTTTAACTTTTGCTGTGACAAGACCCATAACTTTTCCCATATCTTTCATAGATGTGGCACCGACTTGTTCGATTATTTCACGAATAACCTCAGATAGCTCTTCATCTGAAAGTTGCTTAGGTAGGTATCCTTGTAATACTGCAATCTCAGCTTGAGCATCAGCTACTAAATCTGGACGATTTCCTTTTTCGAAATCTGCAAGTGCATCTTTACGTTTCTTGATTTCTTGCATAATAATATCAAGAATTTGTTCTTCATCTACGTCCTCATGTGAGTCCTTTTCTTTTTGAAGAATGGCACCACGTACACTTTGGACTGTATTCTTGCGAAGTATATCTTTTGCTTTCATTGCCTCTTTCATATCTGAAAGAAGTTGTTCCTTTAAAGACATTTCCATCATCCTTTAAAACAAGCCCCATAGACCTTACGGTCTATGGTAACTTGAAATAATTATAGTTAAAGAATTTCAATTAGTATTGTTTATTCTTTTTACGTGCTGCTTCTGATTTCTTTTTACGTTTTACACTTGGTTTTTCATAGTGTTCTCTTTTGCGGATTTCTTGCATGATACCTGCTTTCGCACAGTTTCTTTTAAATCTACGAAGAGCGCTATCTAAAGATTCGTTTTCGCGAACTGTAACCTCTGACATTTCTTTTTCCCTCCCTCCGGTGCGATGTCGTGCTTTATGCATTTGTACGGAGAAAAGATTAAAGCACTACGTTAAAGTATAGAGTAGTTTTGGTATTTCGTCAAGTGTTTTTCAAAAATTTTACGCTAAAATTTAAGATTTTTTATGCGTTCACTTGTTCTTTAATAACAGCTTTAGCCTTTTCTAAAGCTTCAGAAATTTTTGCAACATTTTTCCCACCAGCTTGTGCCATATTTGGACGTCCGCCACCTTTTCCATCTACAACTGCTGCTGCTTCAGAAACTATTTTTCCGCAGTGTACGCCAGCTTTTACTGCATCTGGTGTTGCCATTACAACAAGATTTACTTTATCATCTGCAGCGCTCATTAATACAACGATGCCATTTACAAGTTGGTCTTTTAATGAGTCTCCCATGTTTTTAAGTGCATTCATATCTAAACCATCCACTTTAGTTGCAAGAACTTTGAATGCGCCTACTTCTTCAGCTTGGTCTAATAATGAACCTGCTTTGCTTGCTGCAATTTCAGATTTTAATTTTTCATTTTCTTTTTCAAGTGATTTTACTTCACTTACTACTGCTTCTACACGTTTTACAACGTCAGATTTTTTAGCTTTTACAGCTGCTGCTACTTCATTTAAACTATTTTCCATTTCTTGATAATAGTGAAGTGCCCCTCTACCTGTTACAGCTTCAATACGTCTT
>CALGWE010000298.1:0-5950 GCA_937935915.1 uncultured Clostridia bacterium | reverse complement strand
ACGTTCTTTATATACATTAATAATTCCGTTTAACATACATTATCCTTTCTAAAACAAAATTAAAAGGCTGCCAAAAGCAGCCTCTTAATTTCATTTATTTATTCATAACATCTGAAATCATTTTAGACATTTGCATACCACGTTCAATAGATTCATCTAATCTAAATAAAAATTCAGGTGTGTTTCTAAGATTAATACGGCGTGCTACTTCTCTACGGATATAACCTTGAGCTTTTGTTAAAGCTGCCATTACATCTTGTTTTTTATTATCTTGAAGTACACTGATATAAACTTTAGCTGTTTTTAAGTCATTTGTTGTATCAACAGCTACAACACTAATCATTGTATCTTGTACAGCTGGGTCTTTAATTTCAGTACGTATAATCTCTGCAATCTCTCTTCTGATTTCTTCGTTAATTCTAGTTAATCTTTGACTTGCCATTTTTATCACTCCTCATTTTTAAGCTACATTATTTGTAGTTTAAAACTATCTTGGAACCTCTTCCATGATGAATGCTTCTACAGTATCGCCTTCTTTGATGTCATTGTATTTCTCGAACATAACACCACATTCGTAGCCTGTAGCAACTTCTTTTGCATCATCTTTGAAACGTTTAAGTGAAGTAAGGTTTCCTTCGTATACTACAATACCATCACGTACGATACGTACACCAGCATTTCTTACGATTTTACCATCTAATACATAAGCACCACCAACAGTACCAAGACCTGATACTTTGAATGTTTGACGAATTTCTGCATGACCTACTACTTTTTCAACGAATTCAGGATCAAGCATACCTTTCATCGCTAATTTGATATCTTCAATCGCATTGTAGATTACACGGTATAAACGGATATCTACTTCTTCACGATCTGCAATAGCTTTAACAGCAGATTCTGGTCTTACGTTGAAACCAATGATGATAGCACCTGAAGCTGAAGCTAATTGTACGTCAGATTCTGTGATTGTACCAACACCACCGTGAATTGTGCGGATACGTACTTCTTCATTACTTAATTTTTCTAAGCTTTGTTTTACAGCTTCTACTGAACCTTGAACGTCAGCCTTAATGATGATGTTAAGTTCTTTCATTTTACCTTCTTGGATTTGAGAGAATAAATCATCAAGAGATACTTTATTTGGTGTTTGACCAATCATTTGTACTCTACCTTGTGCACGAATTTGTTCTGCAACTTGACGCGCTTGTTTGTCGTTTTTAGCTACATAGAATAATTCTCCACCTGTTGGTACTTCTGAAAGACCAAGGATTTCTACTGGTGTACTTGGAAGTGCTTTTTTAACATTTCTACCTTTATCATCAATCATTGCACGTACACGACCATATGCACTACCTGCAACGATTGGATCACCAACTTGAAGTGTACCAGATTGTACAAGTACTGTAGCTACTGGACCACGACCTTTGTCAAGTTGTGCTTCAATGATTGTTCCTCTTGCTTTACGTCTTGGATTCGCTTTAAGGTCACCCATTTCAGCAACAAGAAGTACCATTTCAAGAAGTGTATCGATACCTTCACCTTTAAGTGCTGATACTGGTACACAGATGATATCTCCACCCCAGTCTTCTACAAGAAGTCCTTGATCTGCAAGTTCTTGTTTTACGCGGTCTGGGTTTGCACCTGGTTTATCAATTTTGTTCATTGCAACAATGATTTGTACATTAGCTGCACGTGCATGGTTAATCGCTTCGATTGTTTGTGGCATAACACCATCATCAGCAGCAACTACAAGAATTGCAATATCTGTAACTTGTGCCCCTCTTAAACGCATTGCTGTGAAAGCTTCATGCCCTGGTGTATCTAAGAAAGTGATTTTTTCACCTTTTAAGCTGATTTGTGAAGCACCAATGTGTTGTGTAATCCCACCTGCTTCTTTAGCTGTAACATGTGTTGAACGGATTGCATCAAGTAATGATGTTTTACCGTGGTCAACGTGTCCCATTACTACTACTACTGGTGGACGTTTTTCTAAATCTTTTTCTTCATCTACGATTTCGCCAAAGATTTCTTCCATTAAGTCTTTTTCTTCTTCAACTTCTGTAAGTACATCAAATTCTTCAGCAAGTTCTGTTGCTGTATCAAAGTCGATTTCTTGATTCATTGTGGCAAGTTTGCCTTTTTTCATTAATCTTTTAATAAGTTCTGTTGCTGTTACGTCTAACTTATCAGCTAATTCTTTAAGTGTAAGACTAGCTGGGATTTGAATGATTTTAATTTCATCTTCATTTGTGTCTGGTTGATTGTTCTTATTTTCTATCATATCGCTCTCTTTACCTTGTTTTTTTTGTAATTTTTTTTTGGCTGGCTTTGTTGTCACTGCTGCAATTTCTGTATTAGTCTCTTTAGTAACTTCTTTGTAGTAATTCATAACTAGATTTGCTTCTTCATCCTCTAAAGTACTCATATGACTATGTACTTCAAAGCCATACTCAGTTAACATATCCATAATTTCTTTACTGCTAATATTAAGTTTCTGGGCAACTTCATACACTCTTACTTTAGACATATCTCCACCTCCAAATGTGATTACTTACTTAAACCAATTAACTCCTCAATTTTCTTGGCAAAGTTTTCATCTACTATCGCAATAACTGCGCGTGGGTTCTTACCTACTCTGTCACCAATTGCTTCTTTAGTACCCCATGTTACACATGGTATACTACGGTAACTTGTTTTATCATTAAATAACTTTTTAGTGTTATTTGATGCATCTGTAGCAACAATTACTAAATGAGCTGTTTTACTAAGTACAGCTTCCTTTGTTGCAAATTCACCTGTCACTAGCTTACCAGCTTTTTGACATAAACTTAGCATTTGATAAATTCTACTGTTCATCATAAGCCTCAAACTCTTTTCTCAATTCGCTGTAAATTGATTTATCTACTGCCATTTTAAAAGATCTTTCTAATCCTTTATTCTTTTCAGCTTTGTTTAAGCACTCAATATCTTTACAAATATAAGCACCTCTACCTGGCTTCTTTCCATGAAAATCAAGTGAAAAATTTCCTTCTTGATCTCTTACGATACGAATCATATCTTTTTTATTTTTCATTTCGTTGCAACCTGTACATTTACGCAAAGGAATCTTTCTTGTTTTCATAGGCTATTACTCCTCTACAATTTCAGATTCTTCTACTTCATCAGCAACTTCAGTAGTTGTTTCATTTTGAAGTGCTTCTAATTCTTCAGGTTTTACACTTTTAATGTCAATTTTCCAGCCTGCAAGTTTTGCAGCAAGTCTTACATTTTGACCACCTTTACCAATAGCAAGTGTTAAAATATTTTCTGGAACGATAACTTTTGCATTTCTTTCGCCTTCTGTTTCTTCAAGCTCTACGCTAAGTACTTTAGCTGGGCTAAGTGCTTCTTTAATAAATTCTTTTGGATCTTCATTCCAGTGTACAACGTCAATTTTTTCACCGTTTAATTCTTGAACGATGTTATTGATACGTTTACCTTTTTCACCTACACAAGCACCTACTGGATCTACTAATGGATCATTTGAGTAAACTGCGATTTTTGTACGAGAACCAGCTTCTCTTGCGATACTTTTAATAACAACAGTACCATCTTTGATTTCTACTACTTCTTGTTCGAAAAGTCTTTTTACAAGTTCTGGGTGTGTACGTGAAACGATAACTTGTGCTCCTGCGTTTCTATTTTTACCTTCTGATTTACCTTCATTTTTGTTGAAGTCTTTTACTGCTAAAAGATAGAATGATTTATATTCACCAATACCACCATTAGCTTCCATTTGTGCATCAAAGTTATCATTTGGCATAGCTTCTGATGTTGGAAGTGATGCTTCTGTGAAATCTAATTGTACAATATAACCATTTTTTTCTTTTCTTAAAACTTTACCTTTAATGATATCGTTTAATTTAACGCTATATTGTTCGTAAACCATTTGTCTTTCGGCTTCTTTAATTTTTTGAATAACTACTTGTTTTGCATTTTGTGCTGCAATACGACCGAAGTTTTTAGGTGTGATTTCTACGTCGATAACGTCATCTAATTCTACCATAGAGTTGATTGCTCTAGCATCTGATAAGTCGATTTCTAAAAGTTCGTTATCTACCCAACCATCTTCTACAACAGTTTTAGATGCATATACTTTTACATCACCTGTTTTTTCATCAATGTTAATTTTAAGGTTTTGTTTACCATTTGTGCTTACACCAAAGTGTTTTTTACAAGCTACTTCGATTGATTGTTTAATTGCATCAATAAGCTTCTCCTTATTAATTCCTTTAGACGCAGCAATTTGCTCAATTGCCATAATAAATTCTTGATTCATTTTAATCCTCCTCCAAGTTTGTGCTTCATTCAAGCCTATGTTTATTACCCATATTACGTATCATGTATTAGAACATGATTGCAAGTCTAACCTGTGCTACATTTTTAAGATTAATAGCGAGGCGTGTGCCTTCATCATCTAAGATAAGTTCATCTGCTGTTTTTTCTACAAGTTCTGCTGTAAGATGTTTTTGTTTATCAATTGCTTCATAAAGTTTAACATCTACCATACGACCTTTGTATTTTACATACTCACGATCTCTTTTTAAGATACGATCAAGTCCTGGTGAACTTACTTCTAATGTGTAAGCTTCTTTAATAATATCTTTTTCATCAAGTACCTCTTCAATTGCACGACTTGTAAGTCTGCAATCTTCAATATTGATGCCACCTTCTTTATCGATATATATTCTTAAATAATAGTTTGGTCCTTCCTTAACATATTCTACATCAACGAGTTCATAGTTAAGTTCAGCAAGGATTGGTTCTAAGTACCCTTCTACTGTTTCTACTAGTTGTTTTTTATTCATGCTTTTCATCCTTTCATACAATATAGTTTGACTTAAACTAAATTATATATACATCTAAACAATACGAAAGAGTGGGTAAAAACCCACTCTTTCTCAAACGTTCATGATTATAATTATAAATTATACTACTAATAGGTAAAAAAAGCAAGTCTATTAGTAATATATCTCTCATCTCTTTTAAATTTCAGCAATTTCTTGCATTAAAGCCTCAAATAACTCTTCCTCTTTGACTTTTTTTACAATCTGACCTTTTTTAAAGATTAAGCCTTCACCACGTCCACCGGCAATACCGATATCCGCTTCTCTAGCTTCACCAGGTCCATTTACTGCACATCCCATAACTGCAATCTTAATATCTTTTTTCAGTGCTTTAGTAGCTTCTTCTACTTGTTTAGCAAGTTCAATAAGATTTACTTCTGTACGCCCACAAGTTGGGCATGAAATAATCTCTGGGCCAAACTTTCTAAGCCCAAGTGCTTGAAGCACAGTTTGTGCACATGTAATCTCCTCTACAGGATCATCTGATAAGGATACGCGAATCGTATCTCCTATTCCCCTTGATAAAATTGCACCAAGACCTACTGAAGATTTAATTGTTCCCTTATAAAGTGTTCCTGATTCTCCTGTGCAAATGTTGTATATGTTTCAATTGCAAGAGGCACATTAGAAGCTTTTAATGAAACTACAATGTCTCTAAAGTCAAGTTTCTCTAAGATTTCAATATGCTTTCTTGCACTTTCTACCATGGCTCTTGCATTCACACCACCACAAGCTTCCATCACACTTTTTTCTACTGAACCAGAGTTTACACCAATACGGATTGGGATATTATACGCTTTTGCTTTTTCAACTACTGCAATAACTCTTTCTTCACTTCCGATATTCCCTGGATTAATGCGTAATTTATTAACCCCGTTTTCAATTGCCATAAGTGCTAAACGATAATCAAAATGAATATCTGCTACAAGCGGTACATGAATACGTGGTACAATTTTTTCAATTGCTTTAGCAGCTGTTTCATTTGGTACAGCTACTCGTACCATTTCACATCCTGCTTCTTCTAATGCTAAAATCTGTGCTACAGTGGCATCTACATCTTC
>CALGWE010000297.1:0-1304 GCA_937935915.1 uncultured Clostridia bacterium | reverse complement strand
AAGATCATTAAAGGAAGACGTACTATGGAATATGAAAAACAATTTAGGCGTATTGTGGAGGATTTATCAATACGTCAGGAAAATCTAGCAAAATATATGCCTTTTTTTGAACTATATACCTTAAATAAACGTTCTTTATTATATACCCATTTAGATATGGGGTTTTTAACATTAGGGATACTAGCCCACTTACTATATGAGGGGCACCTAAAGGATAGAGGACTAACATTTGATGAGATAGAAGTATTTTTACAAAAGTTAATTGCCAAGTCGTATCAAATCACGTATGAAGGTCAAGAACTTGCAGATTTAACACGCTATATTTTAGATAAATTACAAAATGGTGGAAGTCCATTTTCTTATTATTACTATCATCAAGAACTTCATAAGATGCAGGAAAGCAAACTACGTTATATTAGCTATACAAGAGATGCTAAGCTTGAAAAGAACTTTTATCGCTTAACAAGTGTAGGGATTGACTTCTTACTTCAAACAAAAGAATTTGGTGAGGAAAGTAAAATAAGCATTCAGCTTATCTTGCTGCGTAAGTTAGTAGATAGTGAGGACTTCGGAAGTGCGCTCAGTACTTTAGAAAATATTAATATTGAGATTAAGAAAGAAGCTAAGCGTAAAGGTGAGATCTTAGAAGAATTAAGCTATGGTTTTACAGAAAGCTATGAAAACTATACACAAAATGTGCGTAAACGCTTAGAAGATGAGCAATCACTCTTTAAAGAAACACTTTCTTACCTCAATAGTTTAGAGTTTGAATATCTCTATCAAATTGAGCCAGCTCAAATGACTGCTAAGGAACAACGTTTTAAAACATTTATCATTGATATGAAGATGGCACTTACTGAAACGGTAGAACTACATAGTTTACTATTGGATACTGTTGTAGATTTAAGACAACGGGCTGAAGAAATGCTCATGATGCGCCGTAAAACGATTTTTAAGGAGAATTTCAGCTTCCAGCATTACTTAGAAGGGGCGCTTCGTAAAAATGATGTACGTGGCTTAAAAGCGGCTATGGATAGCTTGTTTGGTATTCGCTTACCAAAACAATTCGCACCAACACGTATTGATCACCTGCTGCTTTTAAAAGAGGCGATTAATGAAGAAAAAGAAATTTTAGATGCTACAAATCAAGAAACAATGCATATTGAAACACTAGATGCGAAAATTGAAGAACGTTTATGTTTTAATTATGAGTTAATGTTTAGAGAACTTCTATTACTTGTAAAAGAGAAAGAACATGTAACTTTAAGCGAGTATTTAGCGGCATTAAAGATACGTTATGGTAC
>CALGWE010000296.1:0-8407 GCA_937935915.1 uncultured Clostridia bacterium | reverse complement strand
GAAAAGTATTATGGAACAATTCCTTCGTTGTGGTTTAGCATTTACCTTCTCAGGTGTAGTAGGAGCTTCTCTTGCCACAGATAGTTTATTCGGTGTAGGGGATAGAGTAACTTCTAAAGTAAATATGGGCGCCCTTAAAAAGGGTTATGTAAATATTGCAGTACATGGTCACTTACCTCTTTTAGTAAGTGAAATCGTAAAAGTAGGGCAAGATGAAAAATTCATTGAGCTTGCGAAATCAAAAGGTGCAAAAGGTATTCGTTTCTACGGTATTTGCTGCTCTGGACTTGCAGCTATGTATCGTTATGGCGGAGTTATTCCACTTTCAAATGCCGTCACAGCAGAATTAGTACTTGGTACAGGCGCATTAGATTTATGGGTAGCTGACGTGCAAGACGTATTCCCATCTATTATGGAAGTTGCAAAATGCTTCAAAACAACAGTTGTGACAACTAGCGATTCTGCAAGACTTCCAGGGGCAGAACGTTATGAATATGATCACAGACATGCCAATATTGGGGAAACAAGAGCACTTGCAGAAAAAATCGTAATGCGTGCCATCGAAAGCTTTGAAGCACGTAAAGGTATCCCAGTTTATATTCCACCTTATGAAGTGGAGGCTGAAATTGGTTTCTCAGTAGAATACATTCACAAACGTTTTGGTAGCATGCAGCCACTTGCAGATGCCATTAAGAGCGGAAAAATCCTTGGCATCGTCAATATGGTTGGATGTAGCAATCCAAAAGTACTTTACGAAAAAGCTACAGTGGATGTAGCAGATGTCTTACTTAAAAATAATGTTTTAATTCTTTCAAATGGTTGTGCTTCATTCCCACTTATGAAACTTGGCTATTGTAATGTGGATGGTCTTAAAAAGGCAGGGGATAGCTTAAGAGAATTCTTGCAGCCAGATTTACCACCAGTATGGCATGTAGGGGAATGTATCGATAATACCCGTTCTTCAGGTATTTTTGCTGGTGTAGCTGGGGCACTTAATCACAAAATATATGAGATGCCATTTGCTTTTGCTTCACCTGAATGGGGAAATGAAAAAGGCATTGATGCAGCATTAGGTTTCAGATTATTAGGCGTTAACTCATATCACTGCGTAGAAGCACAAATTCATGGTTCTAAAAATGTTATTGAGTTCTTAAAAGAGGGTACAAGAGAAATGCTTGGCTCAGTGATGCATGTAGATACTGATCCAGTGGCATTAGGCGAAAAAATCGTAGCAGATATGAAAGCAAAACGTAAAGCTTTAGGTTGGGATTAATCAAATCTCAAATTTAAAATCATAAAATGTGTGAAGTAAGGGGGGAATCGTATGAAGCGTAGGGTTTTAATAGGATTATTGGCAGGTGTGATGGGGATGTGTCTAACAGCTTGTGGAGGTGACAAAGACCAAATGGCAGCTACTGCTTACAATGAAAATACAGTGAAGATAGCGTATTTACCAATTACACATGCGCTGCCAGCCTTTGAAGAAGCAGAAGAATTAAAAGAAAGCACAGGATTGAACGTAGAACTTGTGAAATACGGTTCTTGGCCTGAACTTCTAGATGCTTTAAATACAGGAAGAGTAGATGGGGCCTCTGTACTCATTGAACTTGCTATGAAATCTAAGGCCCAGGGTATAGGCATTAGCCGTTGCCTTAGGACATAGAGATGGTAATGTGATTGTGGTGAATAAAGAGATTCAGTCTATGGCAGATTTAAAAGGCAAAACATTTGCCATTCCACACCGTCAATCTTCTCATAATATATTATTAAATGAGGCATTAGCACTTAATCATATGAGTTTAGAAGACATTAAGATTACAGAGCTTTCACCAGCAGAAATGCCATCAGCCTTAGTGAGTAAACAAATAGATGGTTACTGCGTGGCAGAACCTTTTGGGGCTAGAGCGGTGGCTTTAGATGTAGGAAAAGTATTATATACTTCAGAAGAACTTTGGAAAGATTCCCTTTGCTGTGGACTTGTTTTAACAGATGCTTTCATAGATGAAAAGCCAGAGCTTGCCAAAGAATTTGTAGCAGCTTATAAAACAGCAGGTGAAAACTTAGAATTAAGCCGTGCAAAAGAAATTGGAAAGACTTATTTAAAACAAGAAGAGAACATATTAGATGTTTCATTGGAGTGGATTTCCTTTGATAACCTAGAGATTACTAAAGAAGCCTATGAAGACTTAGTTCAAAAAGTTAAGGCATATGGCTTGTTAGATAATCCACCAACCTATGAAGAATTTGTAAAAAATGAGTTTTAGGGGGAGTCAAAATGAAGAAATTAATATCCATTAAAAATATAGTTGTAGCATTTGCAGCTTTAATTATACTTTGGCAAATTGTTTTTACAGTAAGTGGTTTTAATCCAGCTTTATTTCCATCACCACTTTTAGCAGGCAAGGCACTTGGAAAAATGGTTTTAGATGGTTCTATATTTGTAAATATTGGTGCAAGTATGTATCGCTTTGCACTTGGTTATATTAGTGCCATTGTAGTAGCTGTTTTATTAGGGCTTTTGCTTGGGTGGTTTAAGGGTGTATTTCAATATATTAATCCAATCGTACAACTTTTAAGACCTATTTCACCAATGGCTTGGATGCCTTTCATCGTACTTTGGTTTGGGATTGGGAATATACCAGCTATTGTAATTATCTTTATTGCAGCCTTCTTCCCAGTATTATTATCAACAGTTTCAGCAGTAGGGGGCATTGATCCTATTTATTTAAAGGTGTCTAAGAACTTTGGGATTAAGCAACCTGAGATACTTTGGAAAGTTATTTTACCGGCTGCTTTCCCTCAGATTGCAAATGGGATTCACTTAGCCCTTGGAACAGCTTGGGTATTTTTGGTAGCAGGGGAAATGGTAGGGGCGCAATCAGGACTTGGGTATTTAATCATTGATTCTAGAAATAATTTAAGAGCAGATGTGCTCATGGCGACAATTATTGTCATCGGTCTTATTGGATTATTATTAGATACATTACTTAAGAAGCTTGAAAAACGTGTCTTAGGACTTTGGGGAGGTGCACGCTAATGTATATAGAGGTAAAAGAAGCCACTAAAAAGTTTATTCAAAATGAGAAAGAGTTCACAGCTTTTGAAAATGTGTCACTAGGCATTGAAAAAGGTGAATTTATATGCCTACTGGGGCCATCAGGATGTGGGAAAAGTACTTTATTAAATGCCATTGCCGGCTTTGACCCTGTGACAGAAGGCAGCATTACTATAGACGGTAAAGAAGTTGTAGAACCTTCTACTAAGAATGTGACCATCTTTCAAAACTATGGCTTACTCCCATGGCGTACAGTTCTAAAGAATGTGGAGTTAGGGCTTGAACCTAAGAAATTGCCTAAGTCAGAAAGAGAAGCCATTGCTTCTAAATACATTGATATGGTGGGCCTTTCTAATTTCAAAAATGCCCATCCAAAAGAGCTTTCAGGTGGGATGCAACAACGGGTTTCTATAGCAAGGGCTTTAGCAGTCGATCCAGATATTATTTTCATGGATGAACCATTTGGGGCATTAGATGCCATTACACGTATGAAATTACAAGATGATATCTTAAATATTTGCAAAGACTATCAAAAAACAATTATATTTGTAACCCATGATATAGAAGAAGCCGTATTCCTAGCAGATCGCATTGTGATTTTAACCCCTAACCCAGGCAAGTTAAAGTGCGTACTCAATGTGCCACTTTCAAGAAAAAATCGGGATAGAACAAGTGCAGACTTCATTTTAGTCAGAGATAAGATATTTGAGATATTTAATATGAAACATGAAGAGAACATAGAGTACTTTATTTAGTCAGATTGGGTGTATTAGATTTCATTTCAGTAGCATAGAAAATAAAAAAGCAATCCTTATTCTAATGGAGAAGGATTGCTTTTTTCTGTTATAAGTGCTTCAATGCGAATGCCACCAAAACCTACTTCAATTGTAGTTTTAATTGTTGCTTGTGCATATTTAGCTATACAATCTAGCATAAGCATAATAAGAAGTGGTGAGCTTAAAGTACATAATAACAGGATTGATTTTATGATTCTAAATAATAACATATGTATTCCTACCAATATAAAAAATAATAAAAATAGTATAGCACATTTGTAGAATAAAGAGTAGAACAGCAAAAAAATAGTCCTTTTTGACCCTATGGACTGAAGGGATTAGATAAATAAAAATGACCTTTAACAGATTCACCAGATTGTCCGACTACCGATTCATAATCTAATTCAATCATATATCCAAAGCCTTTGTACATATCGCAATCAGTTACATTAATAGGCTTTGCAAATATAGGTGGTTTTCCTTGTTCACTAAAGCTGAAATCTATGCATACCATGCTAATCCAGAAACAAAATAAGATGAATATAAAACATAAAGCAGTTGTTATAAATTTTTTCATAAGAGCACTCCTTGTTATTACAAACATCATTTGTGTAAACTTAATATAAGTTATTATAGCAAAATTATGGTTCAAATAATAAACAAAGATAAGCTCATAAAACAAACAAAATAAACAAGTAAGTTTATGATATAATAAGTCATGGAATAAATAGAAAATAATGAATATTATATGGAGAGAAATATGAATTTACGAGTGGAAGAGTATGATAAAGGGATATTTGATGATTTAAAGATTGATTGCATGCAGTGTGCGGGCTTATGTTGTGTAGCTTTATATTTTGCTGCAAGTGATGGATTTCCTATGGATAAGAAGAGTGGTATGCCTTGTAAGTTTTTAGATGAGGGCTTTATGTGCAGTCAACATAGTGCTTTAAGGAGTAAGGGGTATAAAGGCTGCACAACTTATGAATGTCTTGGGGCAGGACAAAAGGTAACACAGGTGATTTATAAGGATAAGAACTGGAAGAATACGCCTCAAATGAAGAAGGAAATGATAGAGGTATTTATTAGAGTTAAGGAACTTCAAGAAATGAAGTGGTATTTAACAGATGCGGTAACATTTGTAGCAGCAGCACCTATTAAGGAAGATTTGGTAGCAATGATTGAAGAAACAGAGGTCCTAACTGAATTAACACCAAAGGAGATTTTAAAGATTGATATAGAAAAGCATAGAGATAAGGTGAATCGTTTATTAAAGGAACTCTGTTACTTAGTTGAACTCAGTGTAGCAAGTTTCAAAGAAGCTAAAAGTAGGGATAAGAAGAAGTTTGTACCTAGCCATTTCTTTATGGGCAAAAATTTAACCACCACAAATTTAATTGGTGCAGATTTAGCAGGAGCGATTTTAATTGGGGCTAATCTTAAAAATGTAGATTTAACAGGTGCCAATTTAATTGGAGCGGATTTAAGAGATGCCAACTTAAGTGGTGCTAACTTATCAAGTTGTTTATTCCTAACTCAAGCACAAATTAATACGGCAAAAGGTGATCAGAGAACGAGATTACCGAAAGAACTAGTAAAACCAATGTGGTGGTAGAAAATATATTTCGTAGCTATTGACTCTGACATAATGGTAGACTCTATACTGAATTTGAGCTCGAAAGGCACATGTGTGAGGTGGATGAAATGCTTAGAATAGGCGAATTTTCAAAGTTATCAAGGGTAAGTATACGTATGCTCAGGCATTATGATGATTTAGAGTTATTGACACCAGAGTATATTGATGAATTTACAGGGTATCGGTATTACAGTGAAATGCAGCTTTCTAGAGTAAATCGTATTACAGCACTTAAGGATATGGGGTTTAGTCTAGCTGTAATCAGGCAGATTTTAAGCCAATATAATGACAAAGAAGCATTACAAGAATTCTTAGCATTGAGGGAAGCTGAAGTCAGAGAGCAGTTAGTACGCACCCAAGAGCAGTTACGACTCCTTGAAACAACTATTAACCGTTTAGGAAAGGATGATTTAGTTATGAAATATAATGTAACGCTTAAGGAAATACCAGAAATGACAGTAGCAAGTGTAAGAAAAGTAATTCCAACTTATGAGGCAGAAGGTATGTTATGGCAAATTTTAATGGCAGAAACAGCAGGGCTCAATTTACAAGATACAGATCCATGTTATGCGATGGCACTGTTTCATGATCAAGAATATAAAGAGACGAATGTAGATGTAGAGGTTCAAAAGTCTTTTAAAGGGGATTTTACAAACACAGAAAATGTAACCTTTAAGAAAGTAGCCCCTATTCAAGTAGCTTCTGCTATTTGTAAAGGAAGTTATGATCAAATGAATGAAGTCAATGAAGCTGTAGCACACTGGGTACAAGATAATGGCTATGATTTTAATGGGCCAGCTTTTAATATTTATCATGTGAGCCCACATGAGACACAAAATCCAGACGAATATGTAACAGAAGTATGTTATCCAGTTATAAGGAAATAAGTTCGTGATATAACGCATTATTAGGTAGAATTAAAAATAATAAATAAGATTATAGACTATAAAAATAGATATAAATGGTTGTAGTTTAAGAGCTACAGCCATTTTTTATTAAAAGAAAAAATAGATATTTAAGTGGAATAGATTTAAATTAAGAGGTCGATAATGTAGTTAATTAAGAGATAAATAAGTAGAATATGATATACTATTAAATAAAAGGTAGGAGGGATATGATAGTGAATCAAAGAATGAAAACACAAAAAGAAAATATAGATGAAAGAGAAATTGATACAGCAATATATGGTTCAGCGAGTGTGCAGCAATATAAAAAAGATGTAGCATTTAAAACATTAGTAGAGGAAATAGAAGCAGATTTAGTGGTGATTCCTAAATTTCAACGTGTGTATAAATGGACGGAACTACAAGTTGAAGAATTAGCTGTATCTTTAGTAAAAGGAATGCCTATTCCACCTATTTACGCATATAGAAATGAAGAACATCAATTAGAGATTTTGGATGGACAACAACGCATAATTAGTATGTATTTATATTACAAAGGTAGGTACATGAAGAAGACGAATAACAATTATATAGATTTACGTCATCTAGGCGAAAAATCCCTTGAAGAGTTAATAGCAGATAATAAAATTTTTACAGATAAGAAGTATGAGATGGGATATTATGATTTAAATGAAAATAAAGAAAAAGTAATTGATATAACATATCATAAATTACCTCAGAAGGTACGAAGAAAGGTAGATTTTACGGATATTCCTATTATTGAAATTAATATTGATAATAAGGCATTAAAAGAAAGATATTTATATAAAATATTTTCTAACTTAAATAGAGGGGGAACACCTTTAACGGATCAAGAAGTAAGAAATGTTATTTATAGATGTCCATTTTATGAGATGTTATTTAAATTTAGTGAAGAAAATAGCACATGGAAGAAATTATTTCGTAGGGTAGCCATAGATAGTACAGATATTGAATATTTATTAAGAATGTGTGCTCTAAAACATTTTGTAACTATTATAGACAATAAATTTCAGGTAGAAGGCTATAAAAATAGAGGAAAACTATTAAATGATTTTTCTGAGGTGGCTAAGAAATTTAATAGTATGGAAGTTGAGGAATATAAAAACAGCTTGGAAAAATTTGTGAGTTTAATAAAAGGTACATCTCAAATGGATATTACTTTATTAGAGAGTCTATTTGCGGTTATAGATAATATAGATTTAAAGACAGAGATTACAGCTGATTTGTGTGACTTTATAAAAGAAACAGAAGATTATAAAGGTACTATTAAACAAGGTAGTGTTACTAAATCAGCAATAGAAGCAAAATTAAAGGCGGTATATGATGGAATATATGAATATGTTAAGTAAAGTAAGTAATCGTATTCAAAAGGGGAGCAAGAAGAATTGGATAATTATAGGGGATAATTCTAGTGGTAAATCTGAGTTATTGAGAAAACTTGTAAGTGAAATAAATTCACCCCATTATTATATAGATACAGTAAATCGTTATTTTGATGTGAAAAATGTTGATTTATCAACTGAAGCTGTAAACTTTAATGTAACTAGTGAAGAAATTATAAGAGAAAGAATTAAACCAACTAATTATAATTTACAAGATAGTTTTGGAAGGAATGACCATATAGAGCGATTATATCGTTGTTACGAGGTTAGGGTTAAGGAATTAGTTAAGGAATTCCTTAATGTAGAAATTCATATTGAAAGAGAACAATTAGGTGAAGGCTTTGGTGAAGGGGATATTACTGTAAAAATTAATGGAAAGGAAACAGAACTATCTAGTGGATACCAGGCAGTAGTACGTTTATTTGCAGAATTAGTTTTTTTCGTAGAAGTACTTAATGAGAAGGGGATTATTGTTATAGATGAAGTAGATGAATTTTTATCTCCAAAGCATTCAGGTAGAATTTTGAACTTTTTAATGGAGAAGTTTCCTGAGAATTATTTTATTGTAAGCACTCATTCCAGTGATTTAATAGCAAATAGCTGTAACTGTAGTATTGTAGCATTAGGAAATA
>CALGWE010000295.1:0-2319 GCA_937935915.1 uncultured Clostridia bacterium | reverse complement strand
AATGATTTTGAAAGGTTAGAGACGATATTCAACTAACCTTTTGGATTATGTACCTTATTTGTTAGACTAAAAATAAGGAAATTCGTTGAATTTAATTTTTAAAAGGTAAAGAAGAGCATCGCAGTTTATATTTAGTTTGGGATAGATAGTGCTAAGAGAGCCACATCATAAATAAGTGATATTAGAAAAGAGCAAACCTGATTGTTGAATGGATTGCTCTTTTCTTTATTTAGTGTTTGTTTTTGAGGTTTA
The DNA here is from genome assembly GCA_937935915.1 of uncultured Clostridia bacterium. Lineage (GTDB taxonomy): Bacteria > Bacillota > Clostridia > Lachnospirales > Cellulosilyticaceae > Cellulosilyticum. Next base: position 2,067 of record CALGWE010000295.1, on the reverse strand, counting down.
TAGATCTTAAATTGGGTTATGATAATAGCATAATTTCATTATAAAAATACAAGGAGACAAATATGAAAAAAGCAGTTGTTTATAGTAGTGTAACTGGTAATACAAGAAAATTATCAGAGGCCATTTGTGATAAGGTGGGAGCGCAGTATTGTGGTAAGCCTTGTGATGAAGCCCTTGAGGCTGAAACTATATTTATAGGATTTTGGACAACCAAAAATTCTTGTGGTGAGGATATTAAAGGCTTTATAGAAAAGCTTTCTGATAAGCAGGTATTTATATTTGGCACAGCAGGATATAACAATACTAAGGAATATTTTGATGAAATTTTAAATAGTGTAAAGGCAGTCGTTCCAGATTCTAATACAATTGTAGGCGCTTATATGTGCCAAGGTAAAGTTTCAGATACTATGAAAGCTAAGATTAAAGATATGAAGCCTGAAATGTATGAGGCTATTAAAGAGAAGTTAGCTGTGGGTGAAAGTCATCCAGATGAAAATGATATAAGTGAACTATTAGCAAAAATAGAAAGCAAAAATATATAATGTTTTTATTAATTAAGGCGTTAAGACTTTATATTAAGAAGAATAGTGATAATTAGTAAATTGAAAATACAAGAAAAGAAGCCTTGTGGTTAGTTTATCTGTGTGGAACTAGCCACAAGGCTATTTTATTTTTTAAAGGGTCGCTAAGAAAGGTTCAATATATTCTTGAATGAACTGGATACGATCAAAAACGGCTGGTTTAAAGGTTGCAGTAATGGCAATTGCTGTATGGGTAGTAAGATTAATGTAGATGACATTACCACTATCACCAATAGCGGCATAAATAGATTTTTTAGGATCTATAATCCACCATAAGTAGCCATAGTACATATGATTAAAACGTTCATTGCAGTGAATATAAGGTGTGGTCATTTGTCTAATCCAATCAGCAGAGACGATTTGCTGACTATTATATGTACCTTTATTAAGACAAAGTGCACCGATTCTTACCATGTCTTCGGCAGATAAAGACAGTCCAAAGCCGGCAGCTGGAATGCCTTGTGGGTCACAGAACCATGATTTTATTTTAGGAGACTTATCCGTAACAAATTGAATGTGTTCTTCCTTACTTTGAACCGTGAGTGCTGTGCAGGGCTTGATGCCTAGAGGTACAAAGAGAAACTTATTGGCAAATGCTAGAGTTGTCATATGGCTGAGCTTGGTAATAATAGCGCTAAGTATTTGGATACCTAGAGTAGCATATTTAAATTCGCCAGTAATACCAGCTCTGCCGCCTAAAAGGTCTAGGACAGCTTTGGTCCAGTTGTCACTTGTACAGACTTTAGTCCAAGGTTCGGATTTGTATTTGAAAGGTGCTGTCATAGTAAGCAGATGTTTAAGGGTAACTTGTCCAATGGTTTTTTCACCGCGTTTAATTTGATAGTCTGGGAAGAAGTCTAATACTTTTTGATCTATACTTTGGATAAGCTTTTGGTCTATGGCAATGCCTATAAGTAGTGAGAGAATACTTTTAGTAGCAGAGGCAATGTGAAAGTTATCCGTAAGACTCATGCCATTCCAGCTGTCGCTATAGACTAAATTATCATTTTTTATAGCTGCAATTTGGCAGATATTAGGCTGTTTTTTTGAAATCATATCATGAAGCTCATTTTGTTCCATACTTATATTCACATCCTTTGAGAAGAGTTAAAGTATTCGGCCGAACGTACTAAGATATCTATGTATCATGCTATATTGATTTAAAATTTTTTTCAATACAAAATTTAAAATATTATTGCAAAGTAGTGTCGGGAGTTGTGCCCCCTACTAGCTGTACCTTCCGTAATTTGTGATAGCCTAAACTTATTAAGGCTATCACAAATTACTTCACAGGTAGCTAGTAGAGGGCACAACTTCCTTTACTATTTGGATAATCTAAGGGAGGAAAAACAAAAAGGAATGTGTCGCAAAATTATCATTAACCTTGCAATACACTCCTATCATTTACATACAAGTATATTCATACTACAAGTATATCAAGCGCTATACTTACTATTATCAAGATGATTACATTAACTTTTTCTTT
>CALGWE010000294.1:0-2865 GCA_937935915.1 uncultured Clostridia bacterium | reverse complement strand
GCCATAATAAAACAGTTGAGTCTTTACCAATTGACCATAACATACCTAGTTTACCAAGTTTCTTATAAGCTTCTCTTAAAATAAAAATACTTTGTGCTTCTAAACGGTCTAAATGATCCATTCTAAATCCCTCCTAGTATGCGTTTGCGCTTTTTTTGTTTGTTCTAATTTCTTGACTTTCACCTAATCTATTTGTGATTTGCCATCTCAGCTGATTGCCCTCATCTTGTACAGTCATTAAGCTGCCTCTCCCCCCTATATCTGCACCTAAGAAATAGGCTATTGCTTCATATTCACAGACTTTAAGACAGGAGGTACACCCCCAACAAGCTTCCATGGCTCTGATTTTAGTTTTGTTGTTTGCATCTTTCACAAGCAAATTGCCTGGACAAACCTTACGGCATTTCCCACAGCCTACACACTTATCTTGATGAATCATAATGCTCATAAGTCTCACCTGCTTTCACTAAATCTCTATAAATTATTTTGATCTTACCATCTACTTTTTTGGAATTGATATATTTTAAATAGTCATCATTTTGATCTCTGTAATCTGTATTTTCAGCAAAGCTATGCCATCTTGTTTCTTTTCTTGCTCTTAAATGGGCAATGACTACTTTCGCTACTTCTAAGCGCTCTTTTAATTCATAAAGTGTCATTAAATCATAAGCATCCTCGGCATATAACTCTTCACTTAAGCGAATCAAACTATCAATTTGTGTATCTGCAATTTGTAATTTGGCTTCATTATATTCATAGTAAGCCCCTATACCCCCTGCATAAGCATCCATGACTTTTTGCATCGCTTCTTCAACTTGTGAAATGGTATAAATCCCTTGTGGATTATGACTATACCCAATGACTTCTTCATATTTCTTATGAGCTAGTGGCTCATTTTGAACTGCTGCTGCACTTAAATCAAATGTATTTGTATAATCTTGTAAATCTGAGATAATCGCTTCTGCTGCAATTTCTCCTTCTACTAAAGCCCCTGTTACATATTTTTGTGGACATCCTCCAGCCACATCTCCTGCTGCATAAAGGCCTTTTAAAGTCGTACGTCTCCTACTATCTACCCAATAGCCACTTGCTGTATGCCCCCCTACTATATAAGGCTCTGTCCCTTCTATTTCTACACTTGTTTCACTTGGTCCTTTGCCACTTTCAATCCATTTTAAAGTTTGAGCCGGTGACATATTGAGATAAGCTTTTAATAAAGAGTCTTCTGCTGCTTGATCAATGCCTTCCGTTTTTAAATAACAAGGCCCACGTCCTGCTTTATTTTCTGAAACTGTCCCATAAAGTCTTTGTGAAGTAGTTAAACCATATTTTTGTTCATAAACTTCACCAAGACTATTGATTTGCTTTGCCCCTACCCCTTGTGCAATTGTGCCTGTTGGTGAAATTGTATCTTTACACCTGAGGGCAATAAATCGCATTTCAAAAGTTGTCATTTCTGCACCAGCACGGATTCCCATGGCATATCCTGCACCTGTATTAAATGGACTGTACCACATCTTATGCTGTGAAAATCCAGGATTATTCGGTTTGTAAATTCCAGCTGCACCACCTGTTGCACAAATAACAGCTTTTGCATAAATGGTATAGAAGATTGGCTCTGTCACGCCTATAGCATAAGCACCAATGACCTTGCCATCTTGCACAATATAATCAATAACGTTGATTTCTTCGTAAACTTTTACGTTCTCGCATTTTTGAACTGCCTGAGCTAAAATAGGTTTAATATTTTCTCCATTAATTTTGATATTACGATTACCGCGCGTCACATAATTGCCTTCGGCATCTTTTAAAATGACAAGCCCTAATTCTTCTAAGTGTTTTGTGACTTTATTCAGTCTTTGTGCCATAGAAAGTAATAAGTCTTCTCTTACGATATCAGCGGCATCCTTTTTGGCATATGCTACATAATCTTCAGGCTGCTTACCTGGTACAATATAAGCATTTAAAGCATTGACCCCAGCAGCTAAACAACCGCTTCGGATAATATGTGCTTTTTCTAAAATCACTGTTTGAAGCTGACTCTTTGCTGCAAGTGTTAATGCAGCATAGCAGCCTGCAGTTCCTCCACCAATAATCAGTACATCTGTTTGTAATGTTTGCTTCTCCATTTCCCCACCTCTTTTTAGTATGCAAATTAAATGTAAATTGGCATTTGATCTTGTTTATTAGCATTTTCTACAATCATGGTCTTTTCCCCATCTAATACATATAAACGATGAATCAGTGCATGTACTTTTTCCCCTACGTTAATAGGTGTTTTTTCCAAACTTCTATAACCAATAATTTCTTCATTACCTACTGCAATTTGAAGTTCTAAGTTGCTTCCTCTAAAAGCTGCTGCTTTAACAATCCCAATCTCTGCTGCAGACTCACTAATCATTGGTTCATCTAATTTGGCAATTTCGATAAATTCTGGACGAATAACAGCTTCTTTCCCTTGTACTTCACTAAATCCTTTTAGATTTCTATACTCAGTTAAAATAGAAGATTCCCCAATAAATTGTGCGACAAAGGATGTTTTCGGTGCTTTGTAAATTGCTAAAGGGTTACCGACTTGTTCAATTTGTCCACGATTCGTTACAATAATCGTATCAGAGACCTCTACAGCTTCATCTTGATCATGGGTTACAAAAATACTTGTAATATCTAACTTCTTCACCATTTCCTTAAGCCAAGTACGTAGTTCCTTTCTAACCTTGGCATCAATAGCTGCAAAAGGTTCATCTAAGAGTAAAAGCTGAGGCCTTGGTGCTAATGCTCTTGCAAAGGCAACTCTTTGTCTTTGTCCGCCTGAAAGCTGATGTGGATATCTTTTTTCAAGGCCTTCAAGACCAATAAGGGATA
>CALGWE010000293.1:0-7534 GCA_937935915.1 uncultured Clostridia bacterium | reverse complement strand
TTGAACGAACGTCAGTGAGTGAGTTCCGTGCGTTCATAGTCATAATGAACTTAGACCTTCTTAACATTACGGAGTTAGTAGCTGTAGGTGAGCACAATCCCTCCGCGCCCCTTTACCTACTACTTACCCTATAGTCGAGCCATTCTCTTATAAGACTCCAACCTAGCCTTAGCATTCTCCTCTGCAAGCTCAAATAGTTCTTCTGCTTGTTCTGGGAACTGTTTAGCTAGTGATGAATACCTTACTTGAGCCATAATGAAATCCCTGAAGCTTTCTGTAGGCTCTTTTGAATCTAATGTAAATGGATTTGTGCCTTCTGGTACATCTGGATTGAAGCGATATAAGTGCCAGTAACCACATTTAACGGCTTGTGCTTCATTGGCAATAGTTCTACCCATACCTTCTCTTAATCCATGATTGATACATGGTGCATAACAAATGATAATTGATGGACCATGATGAGCTTCAGCTTCTATAATAGCTTTCATAAATTGATTTTTATCTGCCCCCATTGCAACTTGTGCTACATAGACGTTGCCATAACTCATCATCATCATACCTAAATCTTTTTTACGAGATTTCTTACCTGATGCTGCAAACTTCGCAATAGCTGCTGTTGGTGTTGCTTTAGAAGATTGACCACCTGTATTTGAATACACTTCTGTATCAAATACTAAGACATTAACGTCTTCTCCTGTTGCTAATACATGATCAAGTCCACCATAACCGATATCATATGACCAGCCATCTCCGCCTAGCATCCATACAGAACGTTTTACAAGATAATCTTCTTTAGCTTTAATTTCATCTACTAAAGCTTTTACTTCACTATCTTCACAGTTTACTTTATCAAGTACAGCTAAAACTTTATCACTTACAGCTCTAGATACTGCCCCATTTTCTTTGTTATCTAGCCATTCAGAAAAGGCTGTTTTAGCCTCCCCATTAATATTTTTAGAAACTAAAGCCTTCATCGTATCTGCAAGTTTATTACGCATTTGTTTAACGCCTAGATACATACCAAGTCCATACTCTGCATTATCTTCAAATAATGAATTTGCCCATGCAGGTCCTTGACCTTTACTATTCTTCGTATAAGGTGTACTAGGTGCAGAGCCGCCCCAAATAGAAGAACATCCTGTGGCATTGGCAATCATCATACGGTCACCAAAGAGTTGTGTTACCACTTTGATATAAGCTGGTTCACCACATCCTGCACAAGCTCCTGAGAACTCAATAAGTGGTTGTTTGAACTGACTATTTTTAACATTATTAGCTGGTACTAAATCTTCTTTAGGCCTTACCTCTTTCATAGCAAATTCCCAGTTGATCGTTTCATTTTCAGTTTGTGTATCCAGTGGTTTCATAACAAGGGCTTTATTCTTAGCAGGACAAATGTCCACGCAGTTGCCACATCCTGTACAATCCATAGGACTAACTTGCATTCTATAAGTTAAGCCTTCAAAGCCTTTGCCAATAGCTTTCTTAGTTACAAAGCTTGCTGGTGCCTTTTCTGCTTCTCCTTCATCCACTAAGATTGGCCTAATCGTTGCGTGTGGACAGATAAATGCACATTGATTACATTCAATACAGTTTTGTGGAATCCATTCAGGTACATTAATAGCAATACCACGTTTTTCATAAGCAGCTGTGCCACATGGGAATGTACCATCTTCAATGCCATTAAATGCACTAACAGGAAGTTTGTCACCCTCTTGGGCATTCATAGGTCTTAAGATATTTGTAATAAATTCTGGCTCGTCACCTTTATTTGCTTCTACTTCACTAGCATTTAACCAGCTATTTGGTACAGTGATTTGAAGTGCTGCATTAAAGCCGCTTTCAATGGCTGCATAGTTCATATTAACGACTTTCTCACCTTTTTTACCATAAGCTTTTACAACAGCATCTTTCAGATATTTTACTGCATCATTTTCTGGAATAATGGCTGCCAGTTTAAAGAAGGCTGCTTGCATGATCATATTAACCCTACTGCCAAGCCCTATTTCACTAGCAATCTTAGTAGCATTTACGGTATAGAACTTAATATTGTTTTCAGCAATATAACGTTTCATATGAGCTGGTAAATTCTTTTCAACTTGTTCTTCATCCCAAATACAGTTAAGGACAAATGTACCACCTTTTTTAAGTCCTTTTAATACATCATATTGATGGACATAAGATTGATTATGACATGCAATATAATCCGCTTCATCAATTAAATAAGGGCTGCGGATTGGCCTCTTACCAAAGCGAAGGTGAGAAATTGTAACACCGCCTGATTTCTTAGAATCATATGCAAAATAAGCCTGTGCATACATATCTGTATGATTACCAATAATTTTAATTGCTTGCTTATTGGCACCAACTGTACCATCAGAGCCAAGTCCCCAGAATTTACATCTGATTGTACCTGGCGTTGCAATTTTAAGCGTATCTTTAATTTCTAGAGAGGTATCTGTCACATCATCACAAATACCTACTGTAAATCTATTTTTAGGATCTAAGCTATTTAAATTATCAAATACAGCTTTGATTTCTGTAGGTGTTGTGTCCTTTGAACCAAGACCGAAACGTCCACCGATAATCATTGGGGCATTTGGCATACCATAGAAAGCAGCACGTACATCTAGATATAATGGCTCGCCACTTGAACCTGGTTCCTTCGTTCTATCCAGTACACAAATACGTTTAACGCTGCTAGGGATGGCTGCTCGTAAGTGTTTTTCTGAGAATGGTCTATATAAATGCACTTTTACAACACCCAGTTTAGCACCCTTAGCATTTAAAGCTTCTACTGTTTCTTCAATTGTTTCTGTAATAGAACCCATAGCTACAATGACACTCTCTGCATCTGGGGCGCCATAATAGTTAAATAATCCATAGTTTCTACCAGTTAGTTTATTTATTTCTTCTATATAATCTTCTACAATTGGTACAAGATTTTCATAGAATTTATTACATGCTTCTCTTGTTTGGAAATATATATCTGGATTTTGTGCTGTACCTCTTGTCACTGGATGATTAGGTGAAAGCGCATTGTCTCTAAAGTTTTTAAGTGCCTCTTTATCGATGAGTTTGGCAAAATCCTCATAGTCTATTGCTTCTACTTTTTGTATTTCATGAGAGGTTCTAAAACCATCAAAGAAATGTACGAAAGGTACACGTCCTTTAATTGCTGCAAGATGGGCAACTGGTGCTAAATCCATAACTTCTTGAACTGAGCCTGTGGCAAGCATTGCACAACCCGTTTGTCTTGTGGCCATAACATCTTGATGATCACCAAAAATATTTAAGGCTTGTGCGGCTATAGCACGGGCGCTGACATGAAATACACCAGGAAGTAATTCCCCTGCTACCTTGTACATATTTGGAATCATCAGTAGGAGTCCCTGAGATGCTGTGAATGTTGTGGTCAAAGCACCTGCCTGTAATGACCCATGAAAGGCACCAGCTGCACCAGCTTCTGATTGCATTTCGATGACATTAACAGTTTGACCAAAAATATTTCTTTTGTTATTTGCAGACCATTCATCTACTACTTCAGCCATCGTTGAAGATGGTGTAATAGGATAAATAGCCGCTACATCTGTAAATGCATATGCAACATATGCGGCAGCTGTGTTTCCATCAACAGTCATTATAGTTTTTGACATATAATCACCCCTTAAAAATATTGGCACACTCATTCGGAAATATGTAAGTATTTTCCAAACACCATGTTATGTCATAGTCTATATTACGCACTAGATTTGATAAATATTTAATTAATTAACATTTTCTATCATTTGTACAAAGTTTTTTTATAACATTTATATAACTTATACACTTTTTAAGCACCTTCTTGTCCATTTGTGAAATCTGCCTGTACAAAGCAAATAGGTGACGAACAAAAAACATATACATGTCTTTTAACATCACCTATTTATTTTCATCTATTTAATTACAAAACTCTTATTACTTTATATCTTTTGATTAACTTATAGCTCTATATGCTTTAATCTTCTACTATTCTACTGAATATCCTGCTGCTAGACGTTTATAGTTATTATAACGTTCTTTAGCAAATTCTTCTGTCATTTCGAATAGTTCTTCTGCTTGATCTGGGAATTGTCTTGCAAGGGCTGAGTATCTTACTTGTCCCATTAAGAAATCTCTGAAGCTTTCTGTTGGTTCCTTAGAATCAAGTACAAATGGATTCTTGCCCTCTTTCTTAAGTTCAGGGTTAAAGCGATATAAATGCCAGTAACCACATTTAACAGCTTGTTCTTGGTTTGCTGAGCTTCTGCCCATACCTTCTCTAATACCATGGTTAATACATGGTGCATAAGCAATAATAATAGATGGACCTTTATGAGCTTCTGCTTCCATAATTGCTTTCATACATTGTTGTTTATTGGCATTCATTGCAACTTGAGCCACATAAACATTACCATATGTCATCATCATTAAACCTAAATCTTTTTTACGTGATTTCTTACCTGATGCGGCAAACTTCGCAATAGCTGCTGCTGGTGTAGATTTAGAAGCCTGACCACCTGTATTAGAGTAAATTTCTGTATCATATACAAGAACATTCACATCGTCACCGGAAGCCATAACGTGGTCTAAGCCACCATAGCCAATATCATAAGCCCATCCGTCTCCACCAACAATCCAAATAGAACGTTTTACAAGATAGTCTTTATACTTATTAATTGTATCTAAAAGCATTTTACTATTTTCATCAGTTACATTGCCACTTTCAAGTAATGCCATAATCTTTTCACTTGCTGCTTTAGAAGCTTCACCATCTTCTTTAGTAGCCAGCCAATCTCTACAAGCTTCTTTCACATTTTCATCACTGCAGGTATTTTCAAGTTCACGTATAGTTTCTGCTAATTTATCACGCATTTGTTTAACAGCTAAGAACATACCATAACCATATTCAGCATTATCTTCAAATAATGAATTTGCCCAAGATGGTCCTTTACCTTCATGGTTTACAGTATAAGATGCAACCGGGGCAGAAGCACTCCAAATAGATGAACAGCCTGTAGTATTGGCAATCATCATACGTTCACCATAAAGTTGTGTGATGAGTTTAATATAAGCTGTTTCACCACATCCTGCACAAGCCCCTGAGAATTCATGAAGTGGTTGTCTAAATTGGCTACCTTTAACAGTGGTAGGTGAAACAAGATCACCTTTATGCTTAATTTCTTTAACAGAAAATGCCCAGTTAGGTACTTCTATATCTACTTGTGTGGCAATAGGTTTCATTACCAGTGCTTTTTGATCTTTTTTACCCGGGCAAATATCCGCACAGTTACCACAACCTGTACAGTCCATTGTATCTACTTGAATTCTAAATCCTAAACCATCTAGACCTTTTCCTACTGCTTTTAGAGTTGTATAACTTTCTGGTGCCTTACTTTGTTCTTCTTCATCTACTAAAAATGGACGAATCGTTGCATGTGGGCAAATAAAAGCACATTGGTTACATTGAATACAGTTTTCAGGAACCCATTCCGGCACAAGGATTGCTACACCACGTTTTTCATAAGCAGCTGTACCTGTTGGGAAAGTACCATCTTCAATACCATTAAAGGCACTAACAGGTAATGAATCTCCTTCTTGTGCTGCCATTGGACGTAAGATTTCTGTAATGAATGCTGGTTCATCTGCTGATTCTTCCGGTTTAACTTCTACATTTTTCCAGCTCTCTGGGACATTAATTTTAACAGCTGCATCAAAGCCTCTATCAATGGCATCTTGATTCATCTTAACGACTTTTTCACCTTTTTTACCATAGGCTTTAACGATTGCTTCTTTAAGATATTTTTTAGCTTCTTCTTCTGGAATAATATTAGCAAGTTTAAAGAAAGCAGATTGCATAATCATATTAATACGATTGCCAAGGCCTATTTCAGATGCAATTTGAACAGCATTTACTGTGTAGAACTTAATATCATTTTCTGCAATATAACGTTTCATATGAGCTGGAAGCTTTTCATCTACTTGTTTTTCATCCCATAAACAGTTGAGTACAAATGTACCACCTTTTTTAAGGATTTTAAGCATATCATAGGCATTCACATAAGATTGATTATGACATGCTAGATAGTCTGCTTCTTGAATTAAATATGGGCTATCAATTTTTTGTTTCCCAAAACGAAGGTGTGACATTGTAAGCCCACCAGATTTTTTAGAGTCATAATCAAAGTAAGCTTGGGCATACATATCTGTATGTTCTCCAATGATTTTAATAGCTTGTTTATTGGCACCAACTGTACCATCTGAACCAAGTCCCCAGAACATACAGTTAATCACACCTGGTTGGTTAATCTTGAAGTCTTTGGCTCTTTCAAGAGATGTATGTGTCACATCATCATTAATACCAAGGGTAAATCCATTTTTAGGATTATCACTACTTAAATTGTCAAATACAGCTTTAATATCTGCTGGTACGGTGTCTTTTGAGCCAAGTCCATAGCGGCCCCCAATGATTTCTTTTACTGTATCACAGCCATAAAATGCTGCTTTAACATCTAAATATAATGGTTCTCCAAGGGCACCTGGTTCTTTTGTACGGTCTAAGACACAAATTTTTTTAACTGTTTTAGGTACACTCTCAAGTAAGTGTTTACCGGAAAATGGACGATATAAGTGTACTTCTACCACACCATATTTTTTGCCTTGTTTATTGAGCTCATCTATAGTTTGTTCAATAGTTTTTGTAACAGAGCCCATAGCTATAATAATTTCTTCTGCATCTTCTGCCCCATAGTAGTTAAAGAGGTCATAATGTCTGCCTGTTAAAGCATTTATTTTACTAATATATTCTTCTACAATAGGCACTAAATTTTCATAGAACTTATTGCTTGCTTCTCTTGTTTGGAAGTAGATATCTGCATTTTGAGCTGTTCCACGAATAACTGGATGATTTGGAGAAAGGGCATTGTCTCTAAATGCTTGTAGGGCCTCTCTATCAATAAGTCCTGCAAGATCGTCATACCCTAATGCTTCTACCTTTTGAATTTCATGAGAAGTTCTAAAGCCATCAAAGAAATGTACAAATGGTACGCGTCCTTTAAGGGCTGCAAGATGAGCAACAGGGGCAAGGTCCATAACTTCTTGAACAGAACCTGTACAAAGTAATGCACATCCTGTTTGTCTTGTAGCCATTACATCTTGATGATCCCCAAAAATACTAAGTGCTTGTGCTGCTAGGGCACGGGCACTTACGTGAAATACACCTGGAAGTAATTCACCTGCTACTTTATACATATTAGGAATCATAAGTAAAAGCCCTTGTGAGGCGGTAAATGTAGTTGTGAGCGCGCCTCCTTGAAGTGCACCATGGAATGTCCCTGCTGCGCCAGCTTCAGATTGCATTTCTACAACGCTTACTGTTTGGTTAAATATATTTTTTCGCCCATTAGCTGCCCATTCATCTACAACTTCTGCCATAGTTGAGGAAGGGGTAATAGGGTAGATAGCTGCTACGTCAGTATACGCATAAGCCACATATGCAGCCGCTGTATTACCATCT
>CALGWE010000292.1:0-26577 GCA_937935915.1 uncultured Clostridia bacterium | reverse complement strand
GCCTGTGTTTGAACTTCTATGTTTCTCCCCATAGCATCTTATCTCCTTGTCTAACTGTCTATATTAACGTCTATTATTACGTGCTGCTTGTTCCGCTGCTCTCTTAGCTGCCATGTCTCTTTCAGCTGCTTGTATACTACTATCCAAACTTCTCGCTAGGCTCTTGAGGCTTTGAAGATTACTCTTAACTCTTTGCATACACTGCTGTGCTTCTAAATGTGCTGAGTTAAAGCTTTGTTGTGCTTCACCTGACCACACGTTATTTACACTAGCTACTTTCTGCTTAATGTTTTGGCTTTGATTTTCTAGCTCATTACAGATACTATCCAATGTAGAACCTACATTACTCATACACATTTCCTCCTCTTATTCTGTTTTTAAAACCTCTTGAATAGCTGCTAAAAATTCCTCTTCTTCTTGATCCTTTAGCCCCTTATGGTCTATTCTTTCAATTTGTTCATGGTCGAATAAGAAAGTATAATCTGGTCCAATATTTCCTTCTGGATATAAGCATCCTACATAATCCCAAACCTTTTCACTTTCAAGTGCTTTTTGAGCTCTACCATAAATCATGACACGTTTATTTGTATCTTTTAATAATACAACCGTACCAATTGGTAAAAGCTCCATCTCTGTTCCTGCTACAACTTGTTTCTCACTAATACCCACATAATCTTGTAAAACAAATGCACCATCAATAAAAACTTTAAGTTGCCATTGTCCTAAAGGCATATCTGCTTCTATTGGTAACCAGAACCATAGTTTAGCTTCTTCTTGATCTTCTGGTTGAATCAGATTGCTTTCTGCGAATCTTTGTAATGTGCCATCTGGACTATACCAAGCTACAGTTACTGCATGTATTCCTGTAATCTCTTTAAATCCCATACCTAAAACAACTTTTCTATCTTTATCTAAGAAATAGCTTCTATTGACTACTTCTAATCTTTGGCTAATATAATTATTTAAACTATACGCACTCACTTCTAAATTATATTGTTCATTATTATATAAGCGTTGTCCTGTCTCTTCATCTACTAACATTACTGACATCATTTCATTATGTTCATCTGGCATATAAATATTTGCTGTTGGATCATTCATAGTCATTTCATCATTAAAGACGAATTTATATAAACTTTGCCCTTTGGGAAATTCGATTTCTATTTCCCATACACCTTCTGCATTTTTTACTAGAGGGTTAGCATCTTTATCCCATGCATTAAATGTGCCAACGATACTTACTGTTTGAATATTAAATTGTTCTTCTGGTACATATGTTATTTTTTGTTTCATTATAATCTCCTCTTAATTTTGCATTAATATTATATTCTTATCATCCTACTAAGTTCTTTTTCTTCACTTATGTATCCCTTTCTAGCACTTTGTATCGCACTGGTTAAAAGGGCAAACTGTTTATTGATTTCATTATAACAACTTTCTAATTCAGAACTTACTCCTATTACTTTAGTAGCTGCGTTATCTACGTAATATTGACTATATCGCCCTTTAGTCATCTTGGCTCTATTATGTGCCATCGTATAAATGGTTCTTACATCTCCTCTATGTTCAGAATATAACTTATTTAATTTAGTATATAATTCTTGTAATTTATTAATATCTACTTCCATTACACCATTCTTAGATGCTGTGCTACTATGCGTTACTGCTCCAATCTGTTCCATTCTTTTAACATACTTTTGGGCATTTCCAATTGACTCTGTTTTTGTTGAAGTGATTTTATAAAACCATTTTTTTAAATAATCCCAAGCCTTATTAAATTCACCTGTTAATATATTGTATACTACACCTATAGCTGGTCGTTCTTCTAATAATAGCTCTAAAGCTGCTACTATTTTCTCCTTCTGACGTTCTATAAAGTTCATTAATGCTTCCATGCTTATTTCCGCCAAATATTTTATTTCTCCCAATGCTGCTACAATAAGTGCGTTACCTATTATTTTTACTAATGTCGCTACTGGCATAGTCATTGCATTAATAGCTCCTATACCAAGTAGGCAAGTACCTATTATTTTTTCTCCTGTGGACTTAGGTTCCATCATTCCTTGCCAAGCACTTAAAACTAATTCCACTAACGCCCGCTTTGAACCATATGGTACTTTATCAAATAATACAGTGGCTTCATGTATCATATTACATAATGAACTCTTTATTTGTAAATCACATCTCTTAAATGTCTTCCTATCTTCATTTACTACATTCAAAAAGCTAGAATGATTTTCAAATGCTGATGCTTCAGACATTGTAGAATCTATGTATATTGCTTGTGTGACATTATGTAATAATGAACCTACCGGATCTAAGTAATTCTGATATTCTGTTATTTTTCCTTCTAAAGTAAGCTCCGCAATAATTTTCCCATACTTATCTAATACATCTTGATTAAATCCTGGTGCTGCAAATGTCGTAGTAGATACCAACTTCTTCTTTAACTCGTCAGGTATGTTCATTGTAGCGTATAAAGCTAGGTTCCCACCCAAAGAATGCCCTGTAATATAAAGATTATCTATATGACCTAGTTTAGCCTCTAACTCCTTCATATACTGTGCAGCATCACTTTGTTGATATGTTTCTTCTTGATATGAAAATCTAAAATCCGTTTGCCAATCATTAAAGTACTGTGGGTCATCTAGGGGTTCGCTTCCCCTAAAAGCTACAACTGCTGTATCTGCATCAACTTCAACAACACACGCCACAAATCCAGAGTCTTTATAATATCCCTGAGCATCTAGTTTTAAAGAATCTTCATGATTTGGTGGACCATTATTAGATTTAACATTAGTAATCTTCCAATCTTTGTAGTTACTTATGTTGGAATCTTTTAGTTCTTGGAGAAATCCATTCCATCTTTCATATTCACTCGTTCCTGCTATTGTTCCTCCAAAACGTTGTTGTAACTCTATTTTACCTTGGTCGCTTTGGTAATAATCTATTAATTGACCTACTGTAATTTCGCATTTATTATCCTTATATATTTGATAAATTGGACTATCTTTATTATCGGCTACCGACAAATAGGCTAATGAAGAAATCTTATTAATATCTACTTCAGAAATATTATTACTCATATTATTCCCCCCATTTCCCATATTCACTAAGATTCTCTATATACTGTTCTTTATTAAGATTTATTGTGCCATCTTTTTCTATGATAGCTCCCATCATACAATAAACTTTTCCTATTTCATCAACATATCCATTTACAGCATACTCCTCTTTTCTTATCTGCGGAATCTGTTCATAAATTTGAGGTTCTATATATCTAATACTAATGTAACTACTCCTATACCCTTCTTGTGTAAGTTTATTCGTTAAACTTGTTAGTTTTTCAATTTCTACCTCTGCATCTACCTCTTCTTCACCTTTTATAAATACATAAACCATTTGAGTAGTCTGTGGATATAACTTCAAAAACTCACTATTTCTCATTGTCCTATCTTTTTCTTTTGGATAAGTCATTACTGTATCATTGCTAACAATAACTGTACTATTCTCCCATACTTCGAATGCCAATTTTTGTATATAAGGTTCTTCATTTCTTCCTACTAATTTATTTAAATACCTATCATATACCTCATAAGTTTCTTTCTGAATTTCCACTACAAATCTTAAACTACTATCTGCCTCTGGATAGCATAGTGCTTGAACTGTACTACTATTTGGAAATCCTCCCGCCCAATTGCCTCCTATAGAATCTACGACAAAAGATTCATCATACTTTTCTTCTAAAGCCTGTAAAATTTTTTCCTCTAATATTTCTGTATAGGATTTACATCCTGTCTGACTTACTGCACCTACTAGTACCATAACTAAAAAAACTCCTCTTAAAACGCTCCTTTTTAATCCTTTGCTATACATTAACTTACCTACCAGCCTTCTTTGCTTTTTCTTCATTGATTGCTCTTTTAACGTTGGTCGATAATGTCCCTAGGCTGCTTTCTAACCTTCTTACGAGTTCATACTCATGTTCAAGTTGTCTTGATAACTTTCTATAATATTCATTAAAGGCTTCTGCAGTTTCTCCTGACCACCATGTGGCACTTGTTTTAGCAATACGATTGGCCTCGTATTCCTTTTCCTTTACTTTGCTAATCTGCCCCCGAACCGACCTTTGCATGTTTAAAATAGCTTCAGCATCATTCATCTATTTTCCCTCTCTTAATCTAATAAAACTACTAGATTACACTCTTAATAAGATCTTATGTATAATCTAGTAGTTCTGCTTACTTCTAATATCCGTTATTTAAATCATCATACATAGAACCTACAACAGTTACATTAATACTATCTAGTCCATTTTCTGTTTTAATACCTTTTACTGTCATATTCGGTACGTTTGTAATATCACCAATCTTAATATCTTCTAACCATGCTTTTACTTTATAGTTACCATTTTTCATGTTTCTAAAAGTATAAACAGGTACATTTTCAGGGTTTACACGAATTGTAACAGTTGTTTTTTCAACAATACGATAAATTTCTCCTGACTTAATATACTCCCTATATTTATAATCGTTTTTACTTTTAATCGTATTAGATTCTGCATAGCCTTCTAAAATCTCTTTAAAGAATGTATGACTATCTCCTGAAGAGTCCACTGAATATGGAATTAACTCTTCTTCAACTTGTTCGTAATTTCTTTTTGCTACGATAAGTGTATCTTTAGAATCACTATATCTATCTGCTGATTCTGGATTATTGATCTTTAATGCAATATTAGTTGGTGTACCTGAATTATCTACATATGTCATTGCAGAAGTATATCTAAAGCTTCCGATAATGCGGTCTACCAATGCTTTATGTTCTTTTGTTTGTTCTACCTTATTCTTAAAGATTTCTGTTTCAATAGTAAATTTATATTCACCTGCTGGATTAAAGTAGTAACCTGATTTAAATGGATAAGCATAGCCTTGTAATTGTCTATCTGTAGCAAGGGCAGCATGTGGATATCCTTTCTTATTTTGACTACCATTTTTTGCACTATTGCGGTCTGTAGCATAAATCTGATTCATACTACTTTCTACATTCCAAGTTACTGTTGCCTTATTTTGTTGACTAAATATACGTTTATATTGACCATCTACTGGTACCCAATCTTTAGATCCATCTACATCAACATTTGCCATCCAGCGTTGTACTGGCATTGGATATTTATCACTTTCCCAATAAATTGTACGTTCTAGTGTTTTAGGTGCCTGTACTTCATTAAGGAACTTTCTTGCTGCTACCTGTGGCATAGATTCTCTACCATTATAAATATAAGTTTTTATACTTACCCTATCTTCTCCACTTTTAAACTTCCCTGTTGCTACATCTGTTCGTGTATATGCACTACAACCACTACAGCTTTTAGAATGTGTATTTCCTTCTGAGTCTGTATAACTAACTGTATGTGGCTCATGATATTCATAAGTCCTATTAACACTTCCATCGTAAGCAGATGTTAAATGATTTGTTACAAGTCCTGCATTTAAGTATTTGTGATTTAATGGATCATCTCCTGTAGTTGTACGCTTAATCGTTCCTTCTATAATAGGGCTTCTAGTTACAGAAGTGGCTGCTTCATCTACAGGGTCATTTGTGCCTGCTTTTACCTTAGCACCTACTAATGTCTGTTTATCATTTTTAGACTTATTTGTTATATTTACATTTAATTTACCTGTTAAATTAGATACCCAGCTTCCTTTTGGCAATGTCACACTCGCTTTATGATTACCACCTGCCAAAGTATGCTCTATTTGTTTTGTTAACTCATCATAATCTAATTTATAAGTCTTCTCCCTAATTTCATAAGGTTCCAAATCAATTTCATATGTAGCTGTATTATTATCTTTTGTTAATTCCTTGATACCTGTATTCTTATTAACTGTAAACTTAACAACAACAGGTTCGTTTGGCATTTTAAAACTAATATTGAAGGTAGCATCTTTACCTTGAGCTGGTATCTTACATTTTCCGCTAATTGTATTTAAGCCACCATAACCTGTATACTGAATGCCTTCTACTGCTTTACCACTCTTCTTACCAATAACACTCCAAGCAAAATCCGTTGTTTGTTCTTTTGAAAAGCTTGATTTAATAGCTGCTGTTACATTTACTTCATACGTATAACGCGCCATATTAGGAGCTGACTCAATTTCTGCCCATAAATCTGATTGTACTAGAGAAAATGGTGCAATAGACACACCTAGATAACGTTTACCAGAATCTATATACATATAGCCTTGTCCCCATGAATAATAAGTTGGTGGCTGTACAATATGAACATAATCTATCCAATCTCCACCATTTCTAGGCTTTGCATTATTAGAATATACGATTGCTGTTGGGTTACTAGTCTCTTCACAAACTTCCTTACTTTGTTTTCCACCATAACGAATGTTAAGACCAGTTTGAATAGCATCATTTAAGGTTTTCTTGGTACCGTCTGGCATTGTATAACTAACATTTTTACCATCAAAATGGCTCTTTTCACATCTTTTTAAGCCTGCACTACTTCTATTTTCCCAGGGCTTTTTAATTAAATCCATACTTTGAATAGGCTGTCCGCCCCAAGCATCCCATTTAAATTCCCTATTTTCTATAACATCTCTATCGTTTGTATTCCCTGGTGTATAACCTAAATATTCTATGATACCGCCACGATTTCTACCATTCTCAGTTCCATAAGCAATATGGAAATTCATAACATTATCTTTAGTAGCTTCCTGAATACCTCTTTCAAAAAGTTTCTTATTAAGCGTATTACCTGATACATCATGATAATAATTAGGAACTCCATATAGCTCATTGATTTCTTTATTTAAAATTTGTAAAGCATTGCTACTTGTAAGTGCTTCAGTTCCTGCAGCATATAGATTACTAAAACATCCACTTGCTATTAACCCTATACTTACTACTTTACTAACTACCTTTATTAACTTTCTCACTATGTACCACCTCTTATTGCTTATACATTACATAAACATTAGCAGGACCGTTAGATTTTGCACTTACTTCAATATCATAGATTCCTTCATAAAAATGTTTTTCAGGTACACTAGTATCAACATGATCTTTTTTCTTAACATACGCCATAATATTTTTTACTGTGCTACTACTAAACTTCTGGCTAAGTAACTCTTCTGTTTCTTGGCATTGCTTATCAAAATCTCCTGTACTATAAGAACGACTTAATGTTGCTAAAAGTACAACACCACCTTTTTTAGCCGTTGCAGCATTATGTAATGATATTTCCAACATAGAATTCATAGTAATACTATATCCCATTTCATCTTGCTTACATTCTTTACTATCTCCAAGAGGAACACTGAATCCTAAACTTTCTACCACTTTTTCTTTTACTATTGGTTTCCCATTATTGTTGATGTAAACACTTTTACCTTTGCTGTCCCATTCTACTGTTGCACCTAATGCTTCACTTACAAAACGTAGTGGTACAAATGTTCTTGTATTTTTAATGATCGCTTTTGTATCTAGTTGTTTTGTTACGCCATTTACCTTCATTTTCTTTTCTCCAACAACTAATACTACTGTGTTATTGTTATCTACAATCGTTACTGTTTTAGTATTTTTATTCCAATTAACCTTTGCCCCTAATTCTTCACTTACAAAACGTACTGGAATGAGCACACGATTATTGCTGTCCATATAAGGCTGTGCATCCGGGAACATGACACGTTCTCCATTTACTACAACACGAATAACTCCTGCAGCAAAAATCGGCATTGCTATTACTAATGCTAATAATACAACTAATGTTTTTATAACTCTATTCTTTTGCATTCTAATCTCCTCATATATCCTTCTGTTTTTCTAAGGAAAAGGACCAAAGCTATTTAAAATAGTTCTGGCCCTCCCTCTATCTATTAGTCCTAATATAAACTATTTAATTGTTTGGTTTAATTTTGCAGCGATATCTGCATCTTCTTCTTGTTGTGCTTTTGCTTGTGCTTCAAGTTGTTTTCCAATTGTGTTTACACATTCAATGAGTTTATTTACATCTTTAGAAATCTTGTCATATTGACCGATGAATTTAGTTACAGCATCACCTTTCCACCATGAACTTACACTTTGCATACAAGATTTAACTTCTTTCATTGTGCTGTCGATTTCTTTTGCCTTAGCTTCAATAGTTTTTTTCGCTGATAGGGCGTCGCTTGTATTAAATTTTAATTGATTTGCCATTTTAAAGCCTCCTAATATCTACTTATCTTCTGTTTATATGTAAATTTAATTTATTTCTTATTTGAACATTTTTGCTCTTTTTGCTTCGTTTTCCATTTTAAGTTTTGCAATATCATCAAGTTGTTTTGCAATAGCTTTTGCTAATTCTTCTAATTCTTTTAAGCTTGGTTCGAATCTATTGTATTGTTCGATGAATGCTGATTCTGATTCACCTTCCCACCAGCTGCTTACTTTATTAATTGTTGTTTTTAATTCTCTTTGTGTTGATTGTAATTTTGTAGCTTTTTGTTTTAATTTACTTGCTACACCTTTTACTTCATTTGCGTTAAATAAAAACTGTGTTGCCATAATTCTATTCTCCTTTTTAATCATATATTATTAACAATATAATTATCCTAATCTTTGATAACTATATTGATAATGACTTGTAAAAATTGATATTAGATTTCTCCTAATTTAAGTGGTGCAAATTTATTTTTTACTACCAAGTAACCATCGCCTAATGCAAATTCTTTTTCATAGTAACCATATGGCACTCTTGCATTAAATAGATTTTGTTCTTTGATACTACCTAGGAGTACACCAGTTTGCATTTCTCTCACACCTTTTACAAGGTCTTCCCAGTTGTTTGTATACTCTGCTTCATCCCCTGCTGCTATGATGAGTATTTTAAGACCATAAGCTTTTTTAAGAATCACCATCAATGTTTCTTTTAAGTCATAATCTCCTGCTTCTGCAAACTCTATAATATTATCTATTACAATTAAAACTTGTTTCCAACTATCATATAAAGCTTCTGTATCTTCACCTTGTTGACGTGCGCTATTAAGCTCCTCACGCCTTTCATCCACTAAGTTTCTAAGACGTTCTACGATTTCTTCTATATCATATCCTGTTAAATCATAGTATTCGCTTTCATTCGTTAAAGCAAAAAGCCCCATGTTTTGTGAATCTGCTATATACATTTCCACATTTTCTTTACCAAATTTATCCCATAATGCATGTGTCCATGAAATAAGCGTTGTACTCTTACCTGTTTGAACATCCCCTGCTACCATTACTCCTAAGCTTGTTCTTAAGTCTAAGCTTACAGGTAACATATCATTATGATTAAGTCCTATATGTAAAATATCTTTACTTGCTGTTTCATTTAGTCTTAATAGATTGATTCTATTTGGCATTTGAGGAATAGGTACTGCTGCACCTACATTTTGTAAACTTTCAAAGTAGCGAATCGCCTCTACTGTTGTGTGACCTGCCACTTGTGGCAGAGCAGTTTGAAACTCTACTGGATATTGCATTTTAGCAAGTCCACGACCTAATACCTTATCTGGCTCTAAGCCTTCTGTTCTTCCCACAATATTGCTATATTCTGTTTCATCTGTAAGCTGCATTGTAACTGCCATCTTGAAGTTAATACTCATTTTATATCTTACAAGTGTGGAACTATTGGCTGTTGCTACCACATAAATACCATACTTACTACCCTCACGAGAAAGTACTAGCATCTTCTCATCGATTTCTTCATAAGTTTCACTTAAAGCGAAATAATTATCGATGACAAGAACGATATGTGGCAGTTTCTTAACATTTGATTCTCTATTATAAGCTTGTATATTAGAAACCATTACATCTTCAAAGGCTTCTTTACGTTCTTCAATGATTCTAAAGATGAATCTCATAAATTGATTAAGTTTCTCTTCGTCTTCAAGTCCTATAACACCACCACAGTGTGGTAAGCGACTATATTTCTTAAGACTTCCTCCACCAAAATCCATAATATAAAGATTAAAGTGCTCTGGTGAATAACGATATGCTAGAGAAAGCATCATACTTTCTAGAAATGTGGTTTTACCAGTTCCTGAAGAACCATATACCATTAAGTTTCCTTCTGAAGCGAAGTCTAATGTTAATGGTGCTTGAATCTGACCTTTTGGATCATCTTCTATCCCCACTGTTGCCACTAATCCTTCTTCTTGACTAGCCCATACTTGCTTTTGCATCTCAGCATCTGTTTTGATTTCATCAATAACTTCATCTAAATATAATTCCTCTGTAAGTGGTGGGAGCCATGGTCCTTTAAGTCCCTCAATATCATTGTCTTGAGCTACCTTTGTGATATACTCTACCATTGCTTTAAGCTGAGAATCTTTTTCTGATTTATCAATATGCTCTTGCTCTAATGGATAGATTTGTGTACTTCTGCCGTTTAAATCTACCTTAAAGAGCTTCTTATTATTTCTTTTCTTCCCAGATTGCCCATCTGGATCATAATCTGCACCTGAGAAGGTAGACTGGAACATCTCAAAGATTTCATCATTTCCTACTTGTATATAAGCACGTCCCGGTTCTTTAATCATTGCTGCATCAGGACGTTTAATAACATCTTTACTGTCAGTCTCATCTTGTACTTTTAAACAGATTTTAAAACGTGAGTTACTCCAGATTTGATCATCTACTACCCCTGCTGGTTTTTGGGTTGCCAGAATTAAGTGCACCCCAAGGCTTCGTCCTACACGGGCAGCACTGACTAGTTCTTTCATGAAATCTGGCTGCTCTGCCTTAAGTTCTGCGAACTCATCGGCAATCATAATTAAATGTGGTAATGGCTCTTTTGCCTTACCTGCATGATAAAGCTTCTGATATTTATCAATATTATTTACTTCATGTGCTGAGAAAATAGCTTGACGACGTTTTAATTCACTTTTAATCGATAAAAGTGCTCTTGTAGTCTGATTACCACCTAAGTTAGTAATCGTTCCAACTAAATGTGGCATTCCTTTAAATACGTCTGCCATTCCACCACCTTTATAGTCAATCAGTACGAAGACTACATCATGTGGATGGAAATTAATAGCTAGCGAAATAATAATACTTTGTAAGAGCTCACTTTTACCTGAACCTGTTGTTCCGGCTACAAGTCCATGAGGCCCATGACTTGTTTCATAAGCTTGCATATCCAAATTAAATAATTCGCCGCCGGCACGTGCACCAATTGGTACGCCCATGCCATTATAAGTTTTATTTTGTGACCAATTGCTTAAAAGTGGTACTTCTTCTACACATTTAGCTTTCATTGTTTCTAGTAATGTAATTGATTTTGGCAAACTAAAATTAGCCGCAGATTTCTTAAGTCTAATAGGGGCTAAACTTCTACCAACTTTCTCTAAGTCTTCTTTTGTAACTTGGTCTACATTAAATGCTAATTGTTCAGTTGTTTCCTTATTTGCATAAGTTCCTACTTTACCTTGAAGTGTTACAACACTTTTACAGTTCGTTGGCAAATATTCTTTACGCTCAGCTGTGAAAATTGTTGTCACACCAATATTTTTATAACCACTATATAAGTATTTACTAATTGGCTCATCTTCTAATAAACCTGAATCAGAAACAATAAATACAAATTGTGAGTAACTATATTGCATATGTTCTGAGTTACTTTGTTTATTATCTCTTTCCTTAAGATGGTCATAAAGCATGCCTAATGTTTGGTGTGCCATAGCACCTGGACACATCATGAAACGTATATTAAAATCATCATCCCATAAATGTGGTAAGTGCTTCATCCACTCCCATGCCTTTACTTCCTCTTCTTTTAATAAAAGTACGATCTTCACATCATGATAACTATGATTTGTGACCATCTGAAGTGCTAAAACTTTTAGCATTTCTTGAACTTCATTTTGTGGTCCTGCAATCCCACTAATTTCAGAGTTTAATAAATCTAAGCATACTGGTAAGTTACTAATCTTCTCAAACTCTTTAGCGAGTTTTTCTGGCTCCTCTTGGAGTGGATCTGGTTCTAACATTAACTCAGCCTTACGATATTTAGGCTGAAGTGTAGCTGGTATACTTCCTAATCCTAATCGAATAGATAAGAAATCATTATGGGCAGGTGTTTTTTCCCATAACTTACTATCCGTTCTTAATACTCTCTCCACACAAGTGCTTGGAGAAGGATTGATTTCATTCATTCCTGCTATTTGTTGTTCTTTAGCTAAACTAAACTCTGTACGTAAATCACTAATCAGTTGTAAATACTTAGTTTTACGTGTTTTAATATAACGCTTATACTTCTTAATTTGATTTGTTGCATTTACTAGCGATATAAAAATTGTTACTACAGTAGTTGCTACTGTAATAATGACATAGGTGCCTCCAGAATTCATTGCCATAAATATAGACCCTGCAATCATTACCAAAGGTGGCAGAAAAATGCTAAGCCACTGAATCTCTGGCTTGTCTTGATTGGATGGTGGTGCTGGTATTTCTACCTCACCTCGTGGAATCTCTGGCAAGAAACGTGGTGGTCTACTAAATATATTCTTATTTTTCCCCTCCATATTTACCTATCCTTTTTTAAAACTGTTTAATTACTTGTATTGGTTGCCATTACTTGTATTGGCTTCCCGCCTTGTACAGATACTTGCATCCAAATTTTTTGATCCTCATTAAAGTAATACATTGTCTCATCAATAATATGAATATAATTTGCACGTTCTGGAATGAACTTAATATTAAATTCACTTTCTAAGCTATAACGATATAAATGTGATTTATCATTCATATTGTTATAAAATATACAGTCACCATATATATTCATACTACTTGCTACAGCTTCTGAGATAGTGATTACTTCACCTGTTTGAATCACTATATAGTTAATGGTATAGGATGCCTTATCTATGAAGAATACTTTACCATTACTATAGCCAAGTCTAAGTGCACTATTTTTGCATATTCTTTGAGGCATTCCACCTTCTAATGGCTGCTGAAATATACCTTTTTCATTGGTATACCATATATGCTCTTCTGCCAATATAAATGTTTCTATCGTATCCTTAACAACACTTTGTATTTGGCGCTCATATAAACTATAGCGATAGAGTTGACTATCTTCTTCATTAATATAGTAGAGATACTGTTTATATTGTTGTACTAAGTATGCTGGCACCTCAACTAAAGTGATTTCTCTCTCATCTGTCATTTGACAAATATAATTACCTTTGGCTCCATCACTATAATAAAGAGTTTCACCATCTACATTTAAGAACCATGGCATCACGCCAGCCAAGTATCTTTCTTGATCCCAATGCATGCCTATACCACTGTTCATATTTGCAAGGATGATTGCATCATATAACTTACAAACAAGTCCACCATTTTGAATATTATTATTCATACATTCTCCTCTTAAATTACACTAATGTAATCTGAGAGCCGTTATATACACCTTCTTCTATGAGCACTTCATCAGCTCCTAAAATTCGGCCTAATGGCTCCACATGTACAGACCTTTTGGTCATACTATTTAGTCTAAATGCTTCTTCAATCATTTCTACAAGCTCTCCAGCAGTAATTTCTGCTGGAATTTTGAGCTCATAGTCTTTGCCTTTACCTATTTTCACCGTTACAAGTATGTATTCCATATCTTCTATCTCCTTTAATTCTTCACCCACAAAAGATACGTTGTTTCCATTTCTATTGCATAATCTGTTGTCTCTTGAATTTGCTTTAGCAATTTAGTTTTAAATAAATACTCTGTTTCTAAGGCAATATCTATCCTTGTTGCCTCTTTATCATAGGCATCAGCAGCACTATAAATGCTATCATTATAAATATCTAAGTCTATACGAAAGTTATTAAATCTACCATCATTACAGTTAAAGATAATGTATTCTTCATTTTTACTGCTTATATCTAAATCTAGATTACTTGCAAAGGTTTCTGCAAAGTAGTCTACAAACTTTTCTTTATCTACCTCTGCATTTAAATCTCTTATGCTAGTTTCTGTTAAACTTCTATCCCTAGCTGCGCGAAAGGCATTGTTAAGTGCTGTACTAATCATGATTTTTTCCCTACTGCATTCAATAACTTCAAGTAAGGGTTCCATAAAGTTAGCAAAGAATACAACAGCAAAAACCATATATGCTATACCTCTCATAATCTCAACCTTTCTCTTTAAATATCATAGTAGTCTAAATCCTTATAGTGCTTAAGCCCCACAGTTTTCATTTTAAAACTTACTTCTATCAACCTTTCATGGTACTCACCCATAATCTTTATATGTAATGGATACTTTGCTTTAACAGTAACTATTATGCTTTCTCCTCTTTGCCGATAAGGTTTTTCACTTTCACTTAAGTTCTCATACACCTTTTCATCGTCTACTCCTCTTGCACTACGTCCACTGTCATACCCTTCCTTATCTACAAGAATGGCCACATCTCTATACAAGGGTCTACTTTTTAGACGATCTAAGGCATCATTATAATAAGATTCCTTCAAATAATTATCACCAGCTACCACTTGAGAAATATTAAATGTTTCTACAACTAATGTGGCATACCATGGGAAGAAATAAATAAAACTCGAAAAAATAAGCAAAAACATAGATATAAAAATACTAGCCAAAACAGCTTTTGCTACACCACGCATTTTTATTAACCTGTAATTGTTTCAAGTTTTGTCATGAAGAAATCAAATACATCTTGTACCATCTCAGGTACCTTTGCGCCAATTCCACTTACTGCTATACCTACAATTACAATAACCCCTACTGTAATGGCAATTTGCTTAAGACCAATATCACCACGCTCTTCATTTTTTAAGCGGTTAAGCTCCGCACTTAATCTAATTCCTACTAATTGTAATTTTTCTTTAATCATTTCCATTTTGTTCTCCTCCAATAAATCATCTATTGATTTTAATTTTATTTATAGCATTTTTGTAAAATTAACATTTCGTCATCTCACAAAAAATGATATTGTAACACTTGCTTTTACTGGAACATTTCCATAGCATCAATAATCATATATAAATAGTAAATAAAGATATAAACGCCTAATACAATGATTAAGATCATTTGAATTCTAGAGTTTGCTTCTTGCCTTTTTTGTAACTCTTTCTCCAACTCCATAATTCTAAAACGATCTATTTCTTCTTTTAAATACGCCATCTGAGAAGTATTATCATACCCCTTAAGTCTTGTCTCCATAATATCGCAGAACTTAATAATATAATGAATTGGCACACGTTTTTTAAGTTGCTTTAATGCAAACTCTTCACCGTATTCCATATTATCTAACATACAACCTAATTCCTCCGCCATATACGGATTGGCATTTGGTAAATAGTCTCTAATAACATCTGCCAAATAAATATTAACTGTTTTACTATACTGATAGTAAACCATGCTATAAAAGCTTGGGAAATCTTTAGCAATGCTTTTATTCTTTTTACTAATAGCCTTCTCGATTTCATCTACAGGATATAGCCAACCTAAAAGAATAAAAATACAACTCACATAACCCATTACTGTATTTACCTTAAATATTACAATGGATGTAATGATTCCAGCCAAAGCATATAAGATCTGTTCAACACGGATTTCTTCTGGACTCTCCATTTTATTCAAACGTTCTAAGTCCTTTTTAAGCTGTCTACGCTTTGCTTCACTTATTAAATATCTTCCATACTGATTGGCTATTCTTTGCTTAAATGCTTTAATCTTGGCATCCCTGTTCTTCTTTTGCATAAGCTTCTGATGGGAGCGAATACGCTTCTTTTGTTTATTGCCGACAGGCCTGTAATAAGGATAAAGGAATACCTTAATTAAATAGAGTATAGCAGCAAAAAGTATTAACTCACTAAAAAATACCATTACTTCTCTCCTCCTGAATCCAAATCACCTTGTAATGCCTGACATCTAGCAAAACTAATACATACTATACTCACCATTGCTGTATTAAGGACTTTTCCAAAATCACTTTCAATCATAGCTGCCTTAAACTTATCTACAGTTAGGGCATATAAGAAAAAGAGTATAATAATGAAGGTCTTAATTAAAAAGCTGCGATTCATCTGTCTAAAGATTACTTCTTTACGACTATTAATCTCTCTTAACACTGCATTTTCATCTACAATATCTAAGAAAACATCTGCCATCCCACTTCGCTCATTATATTCAAAGATAATTGCTTTCTTTGTAAAGTTATCAAACTTAGGTCCTAACTGCTTATTAAGAAGTAAAATAGCTTGTTTAAAAGAGTATCCATTTTGCTCACAGTTATCAATGAACTGTTGAAAATAACCTCTGATGCTTGGATGAATAGATTCTTCATTTTCCATCACTTTTTTGATTGCCACCAATACACCATCTCTAGCTAAGGGACAAATCAAATCTTCAGCATCCATAATATGCTCTAACCTTTCCATACGAACACTCTTAGATTGCATTACAAAGAAAGTTAAAAGTGCAATGAATAATGCTACTGCTACAACTACTGCCAACGTTACATTCTTCATAAATAACATTAAAGCAAGTATACTCACAGCAAATCCAATACTTACTACAGAAGTAAAACTTTCTAGAGTAAGTGGTAATTTCATATCCCTAATAATCCCTTCTACAAGGCGATTATATTTAGTAAATATATTTTCCTTTTCAAGTACGATTTTCTCACGTTTGATACGTTCGATACATCTTTTTTTATTATGATCTTGTATGTAATCTGTTAATGTCTCACCAATATCTATAATTATCTTAGATAAACCTTCAAATAAATTAATATCAAAGAACAACACAATAAATACTAGTGTCATTAAGCCAAGGCCAATACTAATCATTGAAGTTGTGTTCATCTTCTATATACACCTCTTCCTCTTCTTCGCTAATAGGTTTAAGTAAAAATTCAAATCGACTTTTCTTAATCCCTGCCTTCAACATAATTTGTGCTGTTCTCTCTGATAACACGCCCACACGTTTATGCTTACCTATAATTTCTAATACTTCATGTGTATTTTCATCCTCAATAACATCTTCACACTCAAACTTATAAATAGGATTTACAATAGGTTCAAGCCCATTACATCCTATTACTTCCGAAATAGACATAACCTTTCTTGTACCATCTGCTAATTTTTCTTGGTAAATAACGAACTTAATAGCACTACAAATATTTCGCATAGCTAATTCTGCTGGTTCATTAGATTCCATTAAATATGCGGTTAAGAAACGATAAATTGCTTCTTTATCTCCTTCTGCATGAAGTGTTGTAAAGAAATAGTGTCCTGTTTGTGCTGCTCTTAATGCTGTTGCGAATTCTTTAGGCTTTCTAAGCTCACCTGGTCCTATCCAGTGTGGTGATTGACGCATGGTATTCGTTAAAATTTCATCCATGTTTGCTGGACTATCTTCATCCTCATCACTTACCGTTTCATATTGTAAGACGTCATTGATAATTTTCCCATGTGGACTATCATTTTCCCTACGTACCAATCTCATCTCCGACGGATTTTCAATCGTAATAATTCTAGAAAGTGGACTAATTTGTCTTACTAAAAGTTCATTTAATGTGGTTTTACCACTTCCTGTAGGTCCTACTGTAATCCAAGATAAATCTCCTTTAGGAATAAGCGATAAAAGCTTGTACATATTTACAGAGAAAGACTTATTTTGAATCATTAAATCTGGACTAATATCTTTCTTAGTAAACTTACGAATTACAAAGGCCGGCATATCATATGGAGAAATATCTGCATGGGTTGCATTGACACGATACCCTTCAATGGTTCTGGCATTTACCATTGGATTTTTAGGTGTAAGCCTAATCTTAGATACACCAATAAGCTTGTAAATAATACGCTCCATATGTTCTCGATCTATAAAGTTCTTATCCCAAATCATCGTTTTTCCTTCTTTTTCAACGAAGATTTGGTCTGGTCCATTGGCTCTAATCTCATCAATTGTAGGATCATTCATAGCTTCTGTAATCGGCCCATAATGGGTAATCTCGTCAGTTAAAGCTTTCTTTAAATCGCCTAATGCCCTATAACCTTCTACAATAGGCTTATGTGTATCAACAAATTCATTAATATACTTCTCTGTAATTAATCTTTTCTTCCCAGGGTCTGTTTCCCTTCTAAAAGCATTTGTAGCATTCCCACTAATGTATTTCTGACAAAATTCTAATGCCTCTTGAAACTTAATGGTATTATGTTTAATCTTTTCATCTACCTCTTCTTGAGACTTTCCTTTATATGTACCATACATAGTTTTTTGCTGCATTTCACTAATTTGAGCTCTTGTTAACATCGTATTGCTCCTTGCCTTCTAGTTTGTAATCATTTCTACGAGTTGCTGTATGCCTTGTAAGTACTGTTTGTCTAGCATTGAACTATGTTTAACATATAGATTGCCCTTAAAATATTCTTCAATTGCACCTTTTACCATTGGTAACTTAGCTGCTATCTTAAAGTCTGTTTCTTTAATTGCTCCATAATCATAACTTAGCTCTAATCCATTTACATAAATCAAATTAGTAAATTTGGCTGTAGACACACCTACAGAGTTTGCAAACTCAAGTAATTTAGTTGCATTTTGTATACTTTCAATACGCTCACTTACAGTAATAAAACCTCTATGAACATATTTCATTGCTGCAAGGCAAAATTCTAATGGTGGATTGTTTGGAATATCTATAAGCACAATATCAAAGATTTCCTTTAATTCCTCTAATAGCCTCTCAATATCACTTATTTTAAAATCCACATATTCTTCAATCAAATCATATGGACTTGGTGAAAGTAAATAAAGCTGTTTATACTTTGTCTCATTAATCTGTGTACGAATATCGATTTTATCATTTTTTAATACACTTAATAATCCTTTTCCTCTTTCATTAGGCAGTACATCTACATAGTTATATAAGGTAGGATAAAAAACTTTGAAGTCTACAATACATGTATTTAGATTCTTTTCTGCTATAAGTCCACCCACATTAGCAATGACATTACCATTATCAGCAAAATCACTAGCTGATATGAAACCTATAACATTGTATAGAATATCACCAGCTTGATTTTCCAAATCTGCTTCAACTTCTGGCGTAATACGATTAAAAAAGCTACGGATACTTAGTCTTCTTTCTTCTCGATCCATGACTCTACCTCCTTCTGAAGTGTTGGCACTTGATCAATAATAGGATTACTTGTTTCCCTACTTAAAATAGTGATTAATAAATCACCATCGCTCATATTACTGAATTTAGCATATTGATTAATTTGGTCTTTCGTTCCTGCAAGTACTAAAGCCTTAGGTAAAATGCTTTCTATGAAATCTTTACTTTTCATAACTTCTTCGCGTGACTTCTCATCTAATCTTAGAATCTCTTTATAAACTTCATAAATCGAATGGCTCTCTGAATTCAGCATATCCATCACTTCTATGCTATCAAACACAATTTCCGTACGTGTATTTTTATTATTGGTAGAATAATTGATACCATTCATTCCAAAACCACCATTACTAGTTGCTGCATCTACTGTATAAGTTGCACGAACTCTAATACGGTCACCAGGCACTAAGATGTCTCCACCACATTTTAAGTAATTATACGGAATAGTCACTACTTCTTCATCCTCACCTAATGTGTATAACCACTCATTTGTAATAGGTCGTTCTTCACCTACTTCATCTTTATGAAGAATACTATTTTTTCTCACAAAGTTTGCTGTGTATTTACCAATTACATTATCAATATCTTCTGCTAAAATCATATCCTCTGTATATTCTGTTTTTACCACATTATATACTTCTACGTCTGTCTCAGTAATTAATGATTGCATAGCTAGACCTTCTTTATTTTTTACACGTACTACGCCTACCGTATTTTTAGTGTCTGCTGCTGCACTTTCTATAGCGACATAAGAACCAATCATTACAATAATACTTGCCCCTACAGCTACAACTTTTTTCGTTAAGTTTTTGTTAGGTGCCACATTCTTAACTGCTTTTACATTTAACTTCATCTTAATTTGCTCCTTCTAAAATACGAAGTAATATATTTGAGTAATATTCTTTAAACTCTCTATCAGTTTCTACAATAGGAATATCTCTCTCTATTTGTTCATCAAAGCTCACATCATATCTTACATACCCTGCTACTTGCATCTTAGTTTCTAATTGCTCACATAAATCTGACGCAAATAAATCGCTTACACGCTCAGGTGTAAAGAAGTCTCCCTCATACTGTACACGGTCATTGTATCTTGTAATAATAAGCTTTGATTTTGCATTAAGATAACCTATATTCTCGTTGCTTAAAGAATTTCCCATATTTCTTAAAGTTGTTATAATCGAATACTGACTATTATTCACACATAGTCCGAAAGTATCTATATTAGGAATAATCTCCTCAAAATCCTTTAAAATCTCAAATGGAATATCTAATAATACAAGATTAAAATGCTGTCTTAATACTGTAATCAGATTAATAAGTTTATTAACTGTATAAAACTGATTTAATAACCTATCATCCTCATAATCATACGTAAGCCCTGTAAGCCAGAGTTTATCTTTTAAATAACATGCACAATTCTTATAATCCTGTGGTTTGGCTAAACATCTTATCAAAGAAGCGTTCATATGCTCATCCAACTCTGCCTGACGCATAAATTCACTAAAATAAATATTAGTTGTACGATTATACACATCTAAGTCCACAATCACTGTACTTAAGTTGCGTTTGGAAGCTTCGTAAGCTAAGTTAACTACTGTACTTGTAATCCCTACTCCACGATGTCCTGTTATACCCACAACTCGGCTAATTCCTTGGCTAATATATTTAAACTTTTTATCTTCAGTTTCTTCTTCTACTTCTTTAGATTTCTTTGAAAAGACTCTACTAAACAGCGAACGCTTTTCCTTCTTCTCCTCTTTCACAGGTGGTGTATATGTTACTTGCTTTTCTTTTTCCTGTATGAATTCATTTCTTATATTGCTTTCCTTCACTATAAATCTTTCATATGTAATCTTTTCAAAAAACTTATCATACTCATCTTGAGATATTCTTAGCTTTTCTACAAAATGAACTTGTATATTACTAAGTTGTAATTTGAGCTCTAAGTTATTTGTAAGCACGAATACCTGCTTATCATAAGTCCTTTTAAGCATTTCTAAATCTGCTTTAACTTCCTCTAATGACTGATCAATTCCTTGATCTAAAATAGCAATACTATCAAACTTAACATTATTTTCTGATGCAATTTCCAACAGCTGACTAGTATATAATGTCTGTTTATTGATTATGTGCTTATTATGTGCTACTTTTATATACGGTAATTCATTAATTCTTCCACCAACTAATAGTAACTCCACTTTTCTCCTCCTTGTATTCAAGCATGTATATTAACTAGATTATAGATAGGCCGGTGATTTTATTTTGAAACTATATATTTTATTCTTTTTTCTAATAGGACTTTCCTATTTAGATTTTCGCTATCATAAAATTCCTAATGCAATTCTCCTACCATTTGCCCTAATTGGCTTATGCTTCATACCTTTTTCCCAATATCCTATTTCCCATATGTTAGGTTTTCTATTTCCTTCACTATTTCTATTTTTATTAAATATATTCCTAGGTAATTATATTGGTTCAGGTGATATTAAACTATTTATGTGCACTGGACTATATTTAGGTCCAACTATTAATTGCTTTCTTTATATTTCCAGCTTAATCATTGCTAGCGGCTTTGGCTTAGTCTACTTGATTGTGCATTTTAAGAAACCTTCTGCCATACCACTTTGCCCCTATGTATTGATTTCACTTAGTTTATTCACCCTATATCCCTATATTTAATAATTCCCATCTCTAAACACCCACTTGAAATAATTACCAAAAATCCAAATTGTTTCAAGTGTGTGTTTTTTTCACTCTATATATAATAATCCAACTTTTACCGTTTTACAACATATTTCATGCTGTTATATCTAATTTCTGCAATCTACTAACAGGATTTTTGCGTGACTAATTAACCTTCAATAACTAGGAAATTGTACCAGTATCTTTTTCTTATATAATGAAATACTAAAAATATAATTTTTATATATTGGAGGAACTATAATGGATAAGGCAAAGAAAACTGCTACAGATAATCAATGGGTAGGACAAAACCCATATCAAAGTACTGAAGGTACAAAATATTTCCATGATAAAGCACCAAAAAGTGCGGGAAACAACCAATGGGTATCTAGAAATACTCCTCCTGAGAAATAAAACTCCTGAGAAATGGGCTTGGAATGAGGCTCTGTTGAAAGAGGGGGCCTAGTCTAGCCCCCTTTTTCAACATCTCATTCAAGATTTCTTGCGTCGCACGTAAGGCTGCTGGATGAGAATGGATATAACAAAAAAGCTACAAGACTTGGTTGCTTGTAGCTTTTTATTATAAGAAATAAAGTTTATTTGTATAAATTTAATTTTTACGAACGATATCTGCGCCAAGTGCTGTAAGTTTTTCTTCAAGGGCTTCGTAACCACGATCGATAAACCTTACATTGCTAATAATCATTGGACCATCTGCTGCTCTGAGTCCTGCTAATACTAAAGCTGCACCTGCACGTAAGTCAGTTGCTTTTACACTTGCGCCGTGAAGTTCTGATACGCCTTGTACGGTAGCTATGCGCCCTTCTACTGTAATATCTGCACCTGTCTTCTTAAGTTCATCAATGTATTGGAATCTGTTATCCCATACACCTTCAATAATTGTACTAGTCCCTTCAGCGATACTTAAAAGTGTGGCCATTTGAGGCTGTAAATCTGTAGGGAATCCTGGATGAGGTAATGTTTTTATATTTGTTGCTTTTAATTTTTGCGGTGCAACTACACGAATATAGTCATCACCTTCTTCGATAGTGATACCCATCTCCATCATTTTTAAACTTACAGAATACATATGTTCTGGAATAATATTACGTACATATACATCCCCACCTGTAATCGCTGCTGCCATCATATAAGTACCAGCTTCGATTTGGTCTGGAATTGTAGAGTATCTTCCTCCATTTAAACGTTCAACACCTTTAATACGGATTACATCTGTACCTGCACCTTTGATATTAGCACCCATCATATTTAAGAAGTTTGCTACATCAACTACGTGTGGTTCTTTTGCAGCATTTTCAATAGTTGTTGTTCCTTCAGCTAATGTTGCTGCAAGCATTACGTTAATAGTAGCCCCAACACTTACTACATCTAAATAAATGTCTGTACCTACTAATTTTTCAGCATGTGCTTTGATAACACCATCTTCAACGACAACTTTTGCTCCAAGTGCTTCAAAGCCTTTGATATGTTGATCGATTGGTCTACCACCAAAATCACAACCACCTGGCATTGCTACTTCTGCCTTTTTAAAGCGACCTAATAAAGCCCCAATTAAGTAATATGACGCTCTAATATGTCCTACATATTCATTTACTGCTCTATGTGTAAATAAAGTTGAACCATCTACTTTAAGAGTATGTTTGTCCTCTAAAGTAGCTACGGCACCTAAATCCTCCATGGCTCTCTTTAATTTTTGTACATCATCTATATATGGTAAATTTTCAATTACACTTATTCCATCTACTAAAAGAGCTGCTGGTAAAATAGCAACTGCTGCATTTTTAGCTCCATTAATAGTTACTTCTCCAACTAGGCGTTTACCACCATTTATATACAACTCGCTCAACCTGAACACCTCTTAATCATTATTTAAACAAAACATTACGCTCTATACCACATTGTATTATAACATTAAACATCTTAAATAAAAAGCTTATTCTATTAATATTATTCTATTCGTTTATTAGTATAAGCATTCACATATATAGGATTCTTTAAACCTCTTATCTCTATTTTATATGTTGGTATAAGTTGTGTCCCTAAAAGCATAATATTACTCTCATCAATGGCCTTATAACCTAGCGTAATATCCGTGATATACATAGGTTTTTCTATTTCTAATTCATCATCTATCCCAAATAAAACAAGATCAATTGGATAGATTGTTTTCTTAATTCTATCACTATCTAATTGACTTATTTTACCAATTTTTATGGTCGCTTTTTGAATTGTCTCGCCCATGAGCTCAAATCTAATATACTCTTCAAACACAGGTATTCCTTTATAATTTCTAAAAAATGTTATTTCTATATTATCTCCATTATTTCTATGTTGTATATATGCATTATTAAATTTTTTATTGTAATTTAAGCGCTTTATAAAATCTCGACATATCTTCTTTGCACTTTGTAAACTTATTTCTTTATTACTGCTCTCAGAAACATCTGTATTCGTATATACTATAGTATTCTTATTAAAAACTAGACTCTCACTGCCATATCTATGGATAATCGACTTAGGTGCACTACTATCTTTAGTGACAATTACCTTACCACTGTTTTCTCCAAATAATGCACTTACCATATTATATCTTTCTGCAGTTGTATTACTACCTATGAAATCACTCAAATTAGCTTGCGACTTAGGTGTAAAATTTCTTGGTAACTGTGTCTCTAAATAAATTTCTTTTTGTTCTAAAGCATATGTCACATTATTAATGCGTGTTGTGTTTATTCTATATCTATCTATAGTCTTGACAATATTAAATGTTAAAAGCGCTATATTTAAAACTAAAAAGATACCAATAAGCTCATTTAATATTCTTTTTCCATTCATCTTTTCACCCCTATTCCTTAGCTAAATTGTGCTTTGCTGCTTTAATTTCTATAGAACTAGGTGTGCTACTATCCTTATTATTTGTGTTATTCTTTAAGTTATCATCAGTATTATTTTCATTTTCAGCCTTAATATCTATCTTTGGTTCATCATATGTAAAAATCCAATTAAACTTAACTGGTTCATCAATGTTATCTACAATGTAACTACAAGCTAATTCCTTTATTGGTTCCCCATTATACAGTTCATCAATAACACTCTTGAAGTCTTTTGTAAGTTCACCTTTTTGCTGAGAATGTTCAGTCCCTATCTCTATATCTAGTAATGGCCATTTCCCTTTTACAATTTGATTATTCTTAACAACAACTTCTAGCATCGCATTAATACCTAATATATCTTTGACTTTATCTGTTAAGAATACCGGTATGCCATTATATTGATAACTAAATTGATAAATCGTTTCTCCCTTACTCTGTTGTTCAATAACATTACTTAGATATAGACCTTGTTTAATTGTTTTAGGAATTCCCTTACATTCATTTACGAATGTATTAACTGCTATCATTTTTTCTAGTTTGGATAGGTGATTAGCTTGTGTAGCACTTGTAATACTAAATTCAAGTATACCTGATGGGCTATATCTCACGCTTGTTTTTTGACCTTCACGATAAATGATACTTCCATCTTCAGCAGCTTCTACTTCTTTAACAAGTGGATTAGTAAAAAATCCATTAACGTAATTAAAAAGTCTATTTTTAGTTGCTTCTAATGTATCTTGTTTTACATTATTAGTAATAGTAAGTATATCGTAAATCATAGGCTCATCTTTACTAATAATTGGTAAAAATATATTACCTTTAATATACTCTTTCTTAATCCATGTCACACTTGGTTGATATTTAATTTTGTTATTATCTAGATTTACATTTTGTAAAATCTTATAGTGTGTTTCCAGTTTACTAGGTAGTGTTAATTTATAAATAGGTCTATCTTCTTTGCCTATTAAATAAAGGTATGTCTTATGTTCATTATAGTCGGCAATATCTACTAAAATATTATTAATCTCTATATTCCCAGTCTCTTTCGTAACTTCCATTCCCATAATCTCGTCCAAAGTAAGATATGTCCCATATTCGTAAATAATACCTTGTTTACTAAATACGTCATCAAAGCTTAATTTTTCTTCCACTTCTAGCTTAATCTTCTGTCTCTCAAGCTGTCCTACTAATTCGTCTGTTAATCTTGTCTCATATTCATTTTGTACAACTTCTTGTATGTTGTAAGCTAATGTACCTTTGTTTACCCATATTGCCTTAGGCTCTACTATTATATGATGCATATTGGTACTTTGTTGTAAAAAATTATGGCTTGACAGATCGCCAAGCCATAGTATTGTTGTTTGCCATATGCATCCTACAATGAGCGAACCTAAGATAGCAATTTTAAATATGGTTTTTCTCATTGTTTCACCTTATTTATTAAGATATTTTTATGCTATTAAAAACAACGTAATTTTTAAGTTGTTGTTTATTTTGTTCTGATTCACGTGTAATATAAAATGTCATTTCATCATCTACTTTACCAGCAGCATTAACATATTTTATTACTACTTTATTCTCGCCTTCTGCTAAATCTAAAAGCTGGCTGAATGTACAAGTTGCCCCTACTTCTCCTAATTTGTAAGTATTAGTAGGTTCTGACTTAAATACTGTTTCCATTTTATCAGCTTTAACAACTGTCTTTGTATTATAAATCTCTACTGTGATTTTTGTTTTTTGAGATGAGGCTTCACCCATTAAATTAATTTTACTCTCAAAAGTGGTTGTATTAATTTTATTAGGTTGGGTGATTCGAGAGATATACCCATCTTCAC
>CALGWE010000291.1:0-30690 GCA_937935915.1 uncultured Clostridia bacterium | reverse complement strand
TAGAACTTCAGCCTTCCAAGCTGACTACGTGGGTTCGATTCCCATCACCCGCTCTAATTACTAAAGTGCTATAAAACTAATTAGTTAGTTTTATAGCACTTTTTTAGTATATAAATCATTTTTTAGAAGGAAACTTAAGAATTATTACTGCAGGGCAGGTGTCCCAGCATCATATTGAGCAGTTTAATAAAATTTATCCGAATGTAGAAGTAGAATCTATATATTTATTAGAGTATGAAAAAGAAACTATGAATATGATTGAATCAGGGGATTATGGGGATGTACTTTTAATACCTGATTGGATTACGTATGGTCAGTGGGATAAATATTTTCAACCATTAGGTGACTATGATAAGCTTTCACAAAAATATTTGTTCATGGATAATAAAAGAATAGGTGATAAGGTTTATGGAATTCCTATACGTGGTAATGCACAAGGAATAGTGTATAACAAGAAGGTATTCGCAGAAGCTGGCATTACAAGAGTTCCTACTACAATGAGTGATTTTATTAATGCATTGAAGTTAATAAAGGATCATACAGATGCCATTCCGTTTTATACTAATTACAATACCCCATGGTCTTTACCAGTATGGGCAGGGTATGCATTTGGAGCAATGTCTGGAGATGAGGATTATAGATATAATACATTTGCATGGGAAAAAAATCCTTTTGAAGAAGGGAAGAATAATTATAAAGTCTATAAATTATTATATGACATTGTAAATCAAGGACTTTGTGAAGAAGATTTTTCAAATAGTAATTGGGAAAATTCTTTGAGAATGATTACTAGAAATCAAATAGGGGCTATGGCGGCAGATTCATGGGCATTACAAATTATCAAAGAGAATAGTGAGAATCCAGATAATATAGGATATATGCCTTTCCCTAATAACATTCAAGGTAAGCAATATATGACTATTGGTGCAGATTATGCTATTGGGATTAGTAATAATAGTAAGAATAAGGAAGCAGCACGTGCTTGGATAGATTTTATGATACAGTATTCTGGTTATGCAGAAGAAAGTTATTCTGTATCAATCGTAAGAGGTGCCCCTTTACCAGAGTGGTTAAATGGATTTGATAATGTAGAATTTATAGTAGATAATCCTTGTAGGGATAAAAATGGTTATATACTTGGATTATTAAATGAACCGTTACCGTTACAAGATAGAGAAAGAATGGTACGTGTAATAGAGGCCGCTAAGGGAATAAGTGGAGAGTCGTTTGATGATATTATGGAGGACTGGAATAGACTTTGGGAATCTGCCAGACCTAATTTAGAAAACGATATAAATAAATTAGATATTCTTAATGGTGAAGCAGAGTTGGATACTTCTTTTGATATATTCTTTTCAGAAAAAGAACAAGAATATATTGATCATAATGAAATAATAAGAGTAGGATACATAGAAAATCTTAGTCCGCTTCAGTACAAAGAAAATGGGGCATTTTTAGGTATTGTAGCTGATGTTTTTGAGTTTATTAAAGAAAAGACTCATTTAAATATTTCATATAAACCGTTTACTTCATATAGTGAATTAATAGAAGCTTTAGAATTAGGTAAGATAGATATTATTGCAGGAATAGAAGAATCAGATGAGTATAAGGAATCACTCATTTATTCAAAGGATTATTTAGAGTATATAGATGTAATAGTTAAGCAAAAATCAGCTCTTAATAATAATTCCAGCGATATAAGAGTTGGTATGCTAAATGGGATGATTAGTAACAATAAGTTTGATCTTGAAAAAGCTACAATTATTTATTACGATACGCTTAAAGAGTGTATAGAAGCTGTTAATAGTAAGAAAGTAGATATTACTTTTAGTAATTACTATACGATTAATGAATTGCTTAGAGAAAAAAATTATAAAAATCTAGTTATTCAACCGCTAACAAAGCAAAGTAAGTATGCAATGGCTTTTAGTGTAAATACAGATCCAAGATTAGTAGGAATCATTAATAAAACAATTTACAGTATGACCCAAGAGCAAAAGCAGGTCATTATATTTAATAATACTCAAGGTTCCTATAAACCACCTACTCTAAGGAATTTAGTAGAAGCTTATCCAATGATGGCACTTTTTATTGTTATTGTAATAAGTTGTATTATTATTGCGACAGTATATTATCTAATGAATCTGCAAATATCACATAATAGGATATTAGCAATTAATGCGAGAAAGTATGAACAATTAGCTGAGATTGCAGGAGAATATATCTTTGAATACAATTATAAGCAAGATAAAATTGAGTTTAGTGAGAAGTTGAAGGAGCAACTTAACATTAAAGATTTAGGCAATGATGTAAAATCTTATTCAGAGCAAAAAGAGATTTTAAAAGTAATAGAAGCTATAAAAAGTACAAGTCATAATAAAGATGAACAAACGCAGGTTAAGTTAGCATTAAAAAATGATACACCAGAATGGTATCGTATTATTTATTCTATTATTTATGATGAACATAATACACCATTATTTATGATTGGGAAGTTAAGAAGTATTCAAAAGGAAGTAGAGGAAAAAGCTTTTCT
The DNA here is from genome assembly GCA_937935915.1 of uncultured Clostridia bacterium. GTDB lineage: Bacteria > Bacillota > Clostridia > Lachnospirales > Cellulosilyticaceae > Cellulosilyticum. The sequence continues at coordinate 28,154 of CALGWE010000291.1, read as the reverse complement.
GGAACAACAAGTAGAGAGAGATCAATTTACGGGTGTATATAATAAAAATGGGTTTTATAAAATAATAGATAAAGTACGTAAGCAACCTTTAGAAGAAGGTATTTCAGCACTTTGTATGATTGACTTAGACCATTTTAAAAGTGTAAATGATACTTTAGGACATAGTATAGGAGACGAACTGATCTTAATGCTAACAAATCATTTAAATCATATATTTAAAGATGAAGCAATTATTGCACGTTTTGGTGGAGATGAATTTATGATTTATATTAAAAATGCAGATAATATATTAGGTATATACAATAAAGCTAGAGATTTATGTCACAGCATGGATACAGTTATAACAGATGAAGAGAAGTCTTGTAAAGTATCAATTAGTATGGGGATTGCTATAGATACAAGGAAGATAAGTTATGAGAAACTATTAGAGGCAGCTGATAGGGCCCTTTATGAAGCTAAGAAAAACGGAAGAAATCAATATGTAGTTTATACAAATCATGAAGAGAGATAGAGATTGATGTACTTATAGTATTAATATAATTGTATGTAAATGCTAAGAGGGTATCGCAAGGTTAATAATAATTTTGCGATGCCCTCTATTTTTTATTATTTATATGAGAATATTATATAGCTAAAAAATGGTATTATAAGAATAAAAATACAGCATAATGCATAAAAAATAAATAATACTTGATTTTATGCATAAAATAGATTATTATATGATTAATTATACATCTTGTATACAGGAGAATTTAATAGATAGGTAGAGGTGGAGGAGAATGAAGTCAGTAAAGAAATTAGCATCATTAGGATTAGTAGGATTAACAATGTGTGTGGCACCAATGAATACATTAGCTTGTACAGGCTTTGTGGCAGGAAAAGATATTACAGCAGATGGCAGCATACTTATGGGAAGAACAGAAGATATTGGTGCGGCTTATAACAAAAATTTTGTAGTAGTTGAAGCGGCTCAATATAAAGCTGGAGATTACTTTGAAGATTTAAATGGCTTTAAGATCGGGCAACCTAAAAAGGCTTATAAATATACAATGGTACCAGATGTTCCAGAACATGAAGATGGGATATATGGAGAAGCTGGAATCAATGAGAAAGGTGTAGCTATGACAGCAACTGTATCAGCCACACCTAATGAAGCAGTAGGCAAATATGATCCTTTATTAGAAAATGGGTTAAGAGAAGCAGCTATGTTAAGCGTCGTATTACCACGTATTAGTTCAGCTAGAGAAGGGGTAGAAGTTCTAGGAGAAGTGATTACTAAGTATGGGGCAGCAGAGGGGAATATTGTCATGTTTGCAGACCAAAATGAAGCATGGTATATGGAAATCTTAAGTGGTCATCAATGGGCAGCTGTAAAAGTGCCAGATGATAAATATGCAGTGATTCCAAACTGCTTTATGTTAGGTTACATTGACCTTGAAGATAAAGAAAATGTTATGACTTCAAAAGAGCTTATTAGCTTGCCAAAAGAAAAAGGCTTCTTAAAAGAAAAGGATGGCAAATTCCATTTAGCCTTAACTTATGGAGAAACATTAAAAGATGGTAATCGTTCTCGTGCATGGGCTGGACAACATTTACTTTCAGCGTCACAAAATACAGCATATGATAGTGAAGTTTTTGAGTTATTTGTGACACCAGATAAAAAGATAAGTTTAGAAGATGTAATGGCATTACAACGTTATCGTAATGAAGGAACAGAATATGATGTAAACTTACCAGGAAACGAAAACATTCGTCCTATTGGAACAGAAAGACAAGCAGAATGTCATGTATTTCAAATGACAAAAGACTTACCTAAAGAGGTAGGTGGCGTAATGTGGCTTGCAATGGGAAATTCAGAGCACTCAGTATACTTACCAAGCTACAACTTAATAACAGATACATATGCAGCTTATAAGGTACAAGGTGAAGATTACAGCAAAGATTCAGCTTACTGGTCATTTAGAGGATTATCAACATTAGCTGAAATAAATCGTGAAGCTTATGGGAAAGGTGTAAGAGAGTTTTGGGATGCTTATCAAGCGAATTTAATTACAAATCAAGCTAAATATAATGAAGAAGTTACATCACTTTATAAAAAGAGTAATAAAAAAGCAGAGAAATATGCAACACAATTAAGTATGGGAATTCAAAAAGAAGCTGTAGATAAGGCAAATAGTGTATATAATGAATTAATGACTAAAATAGCAAGTGATAGAAGTACAACACCTAAGAAGGAATTCGTATCTAATACAAGTCCACAGGCGAAAGTTTATTAAGAGGGTGTCGCAAGGTTAATAATAATTTTGCGACACCCTCTTCAAGGCTAAATTGTCATTGTCATAATTTCTTCTAAGGAATAACCTTTAACTTCAGGTGGGCGGCCAATAATGATTAGGTTTACGTTTAATTTTTGTGCGCTCATTACCTTTTCCATGAACCCACCTACATCACCGGAATCTTTAGTGAGTAAATAATCTGCCTTTGTATGCTGAATAATAGCTTCATTAAGTGCTTCTGAGAACGGCCCTTGCATACCAATGATGTGTTTGGCATCAAAACCTAACTCATAGCAATGAGCAATTACACTAGCAGTTGGGAGTACTCTAGCAAAAACACGAGTATTATAGTCTGGTAGTGCACAGAGTTTATGAAGCTCCTTACTACCTGTAGTGGCTAAGATAGGCCCAGTAGTTGTCTTTAAAAACTCTACAGCTTCCTCCATAGAATCTACGTAAACCATATTGTCTGTACATGTTAAGGCTGTGCTTGGCCTAATAATACGATAATATGGTAAATCAGCCTTTTTAGCAGCTTTTTGAATATTTTCAGAGACGATAACTGCATAAGGATGTGTGGCATCAAATACACAATCAAAATGATGTGATTGAATCAGTTCATAAATTTCATCTGAATCTAAACGTGTAGATGAAACTGTTAAATTTTCATGCCCAGGTAATAAAGTTTTACCATATTCAGTAGCGACACAGACGTAGAGATGAGCATTTTGTGTAAGTAAATATTGTGTGAGATTACGGCCTTCAGTTGTGCCAGCAAATATTAAGTATGATTTAATAGTATTCATAACTCCTCCTAAAAGTAGTAAACTTAATAAATAACAATTATTCTAACATATTTTAAGAGGTGAGAGGAAGAGTCATATAAGTTTATAAAACTTATCAATAATAGAAGAATGTATTGAAAGGCTTTTTATAAATATAATTAGAGAGATATAGTATAATAAGAAAAGATAAAAAGAAGATAAAAGGTGGTAGGAGAGATATGAATAAACTGTTAGTTGTTGTAGATATGCAAAATGATTTTATTACAGGTAGCTTAGGCACTAAAGAAGCAGAAGCTATCGTAAACAATGTTAAAAATAAGATTAAGGTATATAGAGAAAATCAAGATGAAGTGGTTTATACAAGAGATACACATGGACCAAATTATTTAGAAACAATGGAAGGGAGTAATTTACCTGTGGTGCACTGCATAGAAGGTACATGGGGCTGGGAGCTTGAGGCACATATAGAGAAGACTAGACTTTTAGGAGATAAGGTGTTTGATAAAAAAACATTTGGAAGTACGCAGTTAGGTGCATATATTGCCAGTAGGTTTGAAGAAGATAACACTCTAGAAATAGAATTAGTAGGCTTATGTACAGATATATGTGTGATTTCTAATGCATTACTTATAAAGGCGTATTGCCCTGAAATCCAAATAAGTGTAGCTGCAAGCTGCTGTGCAGGTGTAACAGTAGACAGTCATAAAAATGCGCTAGAAGCCATGAAGATGTGTCAGATTAAAATAATAGAGTAAATATAAAAAAGGAGTTTCGGCTAAAGTAGCAGACAACTCCTTTTGATTTTTAGAAATTAATTATTGGGCCCTCACATAAATCACGCCTAGAGAACTTGCATAGTAAACATCAGAGTTTATAGAAGGTGGCAAAGAATCTAATGCAGTTGTTATAAGCGTTTCTACTTCTTCTTGGCTAATATTATAGTCGGTACGAATACAGAAAGCTTCGGAAGAAGTAAGCAGCTTAGTTTTAATGATCTGAACAAGCGCCTCTTTTTCATAATAGCTATCAATAAGATGATAGTATTCATAGTCTAAACATCTACTATCTGGAAAATCATTTAGGTGTGCATCTAAAATATAGGCATCGTCTGGAATATAGGTGGAAGCAAGTAAGTATTCAGGCAGATTGAAAATAGCATTAGGGATAAGGTCTGAATCGTTATTGGTAACATCTAGTGTAAGCCAATTACCATTGATATTAACTTTATTCCAAGCATGACCAACACCCTTTAAGTTACCAGTTACAACGATAGAATCAATGCCTGCAAGGTCAGCTAGAAGTTTAAAGGCTTGGGCATAGCCTTTACAGACACAGACTTTATTAACTAATGCACCGTAAGCAGTAAAAGAATCATCATATATAGGATCACAGGCCGCGTAATCATTTTCTTTAGAACTTTCTAGAGCTTCAGTGTCATATATAACCGTATCGCATAAATAATCATTAATCGCACGTTCCTTGTCTAGAACGGACATATCTTTATGAATAATAGTATCAATAATATGAGAAGCAACATCTAATAAATTATTTTGACGTTGTTTTAATTGTTCCTCGGAAACAGTATAAGATATCATGAGATGATTTGTATAAGGATTAAAAGAGAAGGTGTCTATGTTTTGAATGAGTGGATTTTGATATAGTGCTTCTGTAAGGGCATCTACTAAATAAGAGGAATCAGCAGCTTCAGGAAAGTCATCTAAAGGAATATAAGTGTTGCCATTTAAAAGATTATAAGCTAGATATTTACTAAGAGGATTAGTGGCTGTAATGGAAATACGATGATCTAAGTCAAAGGAAGTATCATGAGATGTAGCAGGAAGTTGATTTTCATCTGTCACAGTGATAATAGAGGCTGGACTATTAAAACCAGCAGAAGGCTTAGTAGTTTGTGCGAGTGAAGAAAGAACCCGCTTAAGGGCGTGCTCTGGTGTTTCATCTTGATAGCAAACAAAGTAAAAAACTTGTTCAAATGGTGTGCCTTGAATATGACCTAAAATAGTCATAAGCTTCTTATCAGAGCGAGTGAATTTCTCAGGAATTTTATCATACCCTGTATATTCATCAATAGAATTTAAGTCATAGACAATATCATAGTAAACAGTGGAACCATTACACATTTTAATAGGGAAATCATGAGGAAGTTCCAAGGAGGAAGTATTTAGGGTCTCATAATCTGGAGCGTATGGTAATAGTGCAGCATAATCCTGAGGTTTGATAATTTGACTCATTTCTGATTTGCCATTAGGGCCTTCAGCTATAACGACAAAACCCTCTGTATATATACTAGAATCTGGATGATCACCTAGTAAAAAGTCTACATTAATAGAAATAATGTTATTAGTATTAATGCCAGTACGTGCAGAATTATTGAAGGTAAAATAATTGAAGTCTTTAAAGTATGTATCAGTAGTAGAACCATATAACATAAGCAGTTCATCTTCAGTAATCTCATTATTATAAAGTGAAATAGTATAAATAGAATATTTGTTAGCACCTTCTATAGGTTGCCAAGAAAGCATGGCATAACCATCTGAGGTAGTAGAAAGGTGGACAATAGGTTGAGGTAACTCAGTTTTGATTTTAATAATACTTACAGATTGAGGGGTATCCTGTAAATGCCCTTTTTCATCAAAGTATTTGGCAAGGTATAAAGTACCTATATTACCCCAATTGGCATTTTCACCTGTAGCAGGGAATTCATCTAGTTCTGTATGAAAGAGAGGATAAGGGTTAGGTGCAATACTTACTTTAGTATCATTTACCGTATAAATAGGAGTAGGCTTCCAGACAGGGATTGTAAGCTCTGAATCTAGGAAGAACTGAAACATATCATAGGAATTATAATCGGAAGGTATAGAAAAGCCTACGTCTAGAATAAGCGTTTCATTACGTTCTAGTACATAGACTTGTTTATCAAATTGATAATCATAAGTATTTTGAAATTCCGATTTAATATGAGAAGAGATGGTCTTAGCTGTTTGGGTTAAGAAACAGTAACTAGAGCATGAAGTAAAAAGAAACGTAAGAGATACAATTAAAATATAAGTTAAATAAAACTTAGAACGATGAGGTTTCAAGAGAATCACCCCCTAATTGTACATAGTCAATCATATGCAGTCAGGTATTATAAGATGAGTAAAAAGCTTAGCTTAAAGAATAAAATAATAAAAAAATCGAAAAAAGTACTAGACAAACCTATAAAATATGGATATAATAAATATATCTTTTGCGGGTGTAGTTCAATGGTAGAACTTCAGCCTTCCAAGCTGACTACGTGGGTTCGATTCCCATCACCCGCTCTAACTTAAGGCGATACAAACATTGTTTGTATCGCCTTTTTTGTATATAAAATAGCTTTCTTATAAATTTAATTGGGGGAATTTAGATAATGTTACTTAAAAAAAGATAGTAAATGTATTACAGAAATCATAATAAAAATGGAGGTAATAGATATGAACATTGGAATTATTGGAGTTGGTGGAGTAGGAGGTTACTTTGGAAGTAAATTAGCACGTACAAAGAAAGCTGAAGATCAAATATATTTTATTGCACGAGGTGAACACCTTAAGAAGATTAAAGAAAATGGATTAATTGTAAGAAGCAAAGAAGAAGGGGAGAGCGTATGTCATCCGACATTAGCCACAGATAAGATTTCAGATTTACCCATGTTAGATATATGTCTTATTTGTGTAAAAGCATATGACTTAGAAAATGTATTACAAGAGCTCAAAGGGAAAATAAAAGATACTACACAAATCCTACCACTCTTAAATGGCATAGATATTTATGAAAGAATACGTAAAGTGATTTCTAATGGCTATGTCTATCCAGCATGCGTATATATTGGTACACACATTGGTGAACCTGGAGTAATATGCCAAAATGGTGGACAATGTAAGATCATATTCGGAAAAGACTTTAATAGATTAGATAGTGAAGCAGAATTACTCAGACAAGCTTTAGAAGCAGCACAAATTAACTTTTTATGGACAAAAGAATACCTTGAAGCTATCTGGAGCAAATACATGTGCATTGCCTCATATACTCTAGTAACAGCAGCTTATGATAAAACCATGGGTGAAGTATATGAGGATAAGGCCCTAAGTGAAAAACTATTAGCTATAATGGACGTTATATATAAACTCGCCCAGAAAAAAGGCATTAACCTACCAACCGACTGCGTTAACTCAGCCTATCAAAAAGCCCTAGACTTTCCACACGACACTAAAACATCCTTCCAACGCGACTACGAAAAAAAGCGAAATGACGAACGCCAAATCTTCGGACAAACCCTAATCACCCTAGCCACTCACCACAATATCGACCCCACCCCAGTCCAAGAAGTCTACAACAAACTCGTATAAGGCTATTTTTATCTAAGATCCAGCTTTAACCTAGCCCCCTTCGCCCAAGGACTATATTTATCTAAAGAGAAAGCCGTGGGGAGGTGTGTGAATAAAACTACCTTCGGAGTAATCTCATGAGACTCTTAGTGAAGATAAGTAAAGAGGTTTTAGATGTGCTGTTTGAGCGAAGCGAGTTCACATCGTTTCTTTACTTATCGAACTTAGAGTCTCATAGATTACGGAGAGTGTAGTTATTCACACACCTCCCCACGGCGCCTCCCTTTAGAATAACCTAATATAGTCCGCCAACCACTGAGGATGTGCAGGCCAAGCTGGCGCTGTAACTAAGTTACCATCTACATATGAGCCATCCATAGGAATCTCTATATATTCTCCACCACAAGCTTTAATTTCTGGTGCTACAGATGGATAAGCTGTAAGTTTACGTCCTTGAAGTAATCCAGTAGCTACAAGTAATTGTGGTCCATGGCAGATAGCTGCCACAGGTTTATTATTAATCATGAAATATTTCACCATATCTACAACTTTATCATTAAGTCTTAGGTATTCAGGAGAACGTCCTCCAGTAATAAGAACACCGTCATAATCTTCAACATTTACTTTATCAAAGTCTGCATTGATAGCAAATCTATGACCCGGTTTCTCTGAATATGTTTGATCGCCTAAAAAGTCATGAATAGCAGTTGCGATGGTATCCCCAATTTTTTTATCAGGACATACAGCATCTACTGTATAACCAATCATTTGAAGTGCTTGAAAAGGTACCATTGTTTCATAGTCTTCTGTAAAATCTCCGACTAACATTAAAATTTTTGCCATAGTAAATCCTCCTTAACTTGGTATGTAGATAATTTAGGTATATAAACTATCTTATCTTTATTTCGACACATGATTTATTAAATTTTATGAAAATTAAAAAGTGTTTAAATTTAATTTTGAGTAGTAAATAAAGCTATTAAATGTATGGAAAATAAAAAATAAATTTCTAAAAAACACTGGACAAAGTGTATAAGAAATGGTAATATATCCAAGTACTCGGTTTTGCGGGCGTGGCGGAATTGGCAGACGCACTAGACTTAGGATCTAGCGCCGCGAGGTGTAAGGGTTCGACTCCCTTCGCCCGCATTTGGGTAAAAGCTTTGAATTTTTAATTCAAAGCTTTTTTTGTTTTTATATACATATAAGAAATGTAAAAGGTGTCACATTTGTGACACCTTTTTGCATTTACTAAAGTAAGTCGTTTTCTTTGGCATGAAGTTTACGGTACTGTAAAGGAGATGTATCAAGAGTTTGTTTAAATACACGTCCAAAGTGTGTAGAGTTTGTATAGCCAACAGCAGTTGCGACTTCTAATATACTTAAGTTGGTTGTAAGTAATAATTCTTCACTAGCGCGAATACGTACTGTATTTAAATACTGTGTAAAATTAAATCCTGTTACTTCTTTAAAAGTACGGCATAGATAGTAAGGGTTCATGTAAAATTTTTTAGCAATTAAGTTAAGGGTAATGTCTTCCATGAAATGTTCATTAATAAAAGCTGTTACCTCAGAGATTTTTTTATGTAGGCTACTTGGAAATTCTAAGTAGGTATTTTTGTTTTTAGGAGAAATGCGGCTTAAAGTAATTAATAGTTCAATTAAGCTAATACGTGAGTAAGTGTCAAACCCTTCTAGTTTTTCTTTTTTTTCTTTAAGCATTTTAAAAAGTAATGACTCTATAAAAAGTTGCTCCTTGGGAGAAAGTGTAATGATAGGAGAAGAATTTTTAAAGCAACGAAGTAGGTCGATATCAGTAATGTATTTAGTAAGTTTAGCAATATACTCAGGAGAAAAGTTAATGAGAATACGTTCATAAGCTTTACTACCTACACGTACAGTTTTATGTAAGGTGTAAGTATTAATCACAACGATATCGCCTTTCTTTACATAATAAGACCTATCTTTAAGAAAATAGTAGCGTTCTCCCGAAAGTTGATAGTAAATTTCATAGTGATCATGATAATGGTGTGTGAGCATTGAAGCGGTTTGATCACGTTTTGCATACTCAATAAGATATCCATTTGAATTAATAGGGGACATATTTGAGTCCATTCAAGATATACCTCCATCTATAATAAATCATAATACCTTTATAGAATAACATAAGATGCAAAATAAAAACAAAAAAAGTAGAAAATATTACATTAGTTCAAAAAAAGTAGAGAAAAAATAAGGGGATATAGTACAATATAAATATAGATATAAATATTTTTCAGGGGGACAAAGTAATGAAATTTATGGGTGATTACGTAAAAGATATAAAAATCACATATATTGGAGGCGGTTCAAGAGGTTGGGCATGGCGTCTGATGAGTGATTTAGCAATGGAAGAACAACTCTTAGGAACTGTGAAATTATATGATATAGATTATGAAGCTGCTTTAAATAATGAAAAGATTGGAAATGACTTAGCTAAAAGAGATGATGTAAAAAGTAAATGGATTTATAAAGCAGAAAAAAATTTAGATGAAGCACTAAAGGGTGCTGATTTCGTTATTATATCTATTTTACCAGGTACATTTAACGAAATGGCCTCAGATGTACATGCGCCAGAACAGTATGGCATTTATCAATCTGTAGGTGACACAGTAGGGCCAGGTGGATTAATTAGAGGTTTACGTACAGTGCCAATGTATGCTCAGTTTGCTAAGGCCATAGAAAAGAATTGTCCTAATGCATGGGTAATTAACTATACAAATCCAATGTCTATTTGTATGAAAGCACTTTATACAGTCTTTCCTAAGATTAAGGCTTTTGGCTGCTGTCATGAAGTTTTCCATACACAAACTTTATTAACTCATGCATTAAAAGAGTTAGAGGGCATTGAAGACGTTAAGAGAGAAGAAATCAAAGTAAATGTTTTAGGAATTAATCATTTTACTTGGCTAGATCATGCAAGTTATAAAAATATAGATTTAATGCCTATTTATAAAAAGTTTGTAGATAAATATTATATTGATGGTTATGAAACAGGTAAAACAGGAAACTGGATGAATGATTCATTTACTAGTGCAAACCGTGTGAAGTTTGATTTATTTAAACGTTATGGGCTTATTGCAGCAGCAGGGGATAGACATTTAGCAGAATTCATGCAAGGTAATTGGTATGTAGAAAACCCTGAAACAGTTATGCAGTGGAAGTTTGGCTTAACAACAGTAAGTTGGCGCAGACAAGATTTAGAAGAAAGATTAGAAAAGAGTAGACGTCTAGTAAATGGTGAAGAAGCATTTGAACTTAAGGCTTCAGGAGAAGATGGTGTAAAACAAATCAAAGCGTTACTTGGGCTTGAAGATTTAGTGACAAATGTAAATATGCCAAATCAAGGACAAATCAGCAATATAGGACTTGGCAACATTGTAGAAACTAATGCCCTCTTTAGAAAAGACCAAGTCATCCCACTTATGGCAGGAGAACTGCCAAATGCAATTCAAAGCATTGTTACAAGGCACATTTCAAACCAAAATGCTATTGTGGAAGCCGCACTTACAAAAGATAAAAACAAAGCATTCATGGCATTTGCAAATGATCCATTAGTAACACTTTCATTAGAAGATTCAAGAGAATTATTTAGCCAAATGATTAAAAATACAGAAGCCTATCTAGATTTTTAATGAGGAGCAAGTCAATTGTAATAGTATAATCCAGAAAGAAGGACTATAGAAAGTCCTTCTTTTTGCTTTTAAAAGTAAATGTAATAAAATAAATTAAGAAAATGAACCAAATGGATAGTAAATTACTCTTTAATACAGATGCATCAAATAAAGTGAGAGAGGAGAAGGTACCTTGGAAGAAGAAATTATACAAAGAATGAAAGAAGGAGATAAGGCAGCCTTTGATATGTTTTATGAAAAATATAAGAATGTAGCTATGCATACAGTGTATCTGATTGTGGGAAATAAAGCTGATAGTGAGGATGTTGTACAAGAAAGCTTTATAAGATGTTATGAACATATAAGTGCTTTAAAGCATAACGAGAAGTTTAAAGGTTGGTTTTTTCATATTTTAACAAGGACAGCTTGGGAGTATGGCAAGAAGAAAAATAAAGAAGTGCTACAAGAAGATATGAGTAGCTTTGAGAAACAAGGGGTAGAACCATCAGCAGCTGAGATTACTATGGCAAAAGAAAGGGCAGCCAGCATTATGAGATTAGTAGAGGACTTACCTTTGAAGCATAGAACTGTAGTTGTTTTATATTATTACAATGAGTTTTCTACAAAGGAAATTGCAAAGATAGTAGGTTGCTTAGAAGGAACGGTTAAGTCTAGGCTCTTCACTGCCAGAAGAAAGTTAAAAGAGGCATTATTAAATAGTCAAAATGGAAAGGAGGAAGTATATGATGAGGAGATTAGATTTAGACAAAGAGATTGCAAAAGCGTTTAAACAAGAAGTGGCAGATATGAAAATAGATGATGGGGTAAAGAGAAGGATAGATTATGAACTTATTAATAGAGTGAATAGGGAGGAAAAGAATATGAGAAGTTTTAGAATCAAAAAAGTGGCTATTATAGCTATAGCATGTGCCTTATGTTTAGTGCCAGTTGCCTTTGCAGCAGGACAAGTAACAAGTTTAGTAAGTCATTCAAATATATTTAATAGATGTAAGGATTATTCAAAGCTCGCAAAGCAAGAAGAAAAGCTAGGTTATAAGGTAAATGTAATAGAGGCATTTTCTAATGGTTATAAATTTGATGAAATGGAAGTACAGGATGTTAAGGGGCTAGATGATGCAAATAATGTAGTAGAAACCTATAAAGAGCTATGTGTAGATTATATCAATAAAGATGGAAAATACGTATCATTATATGCAGAGCAAAGATCTGCAGGTGGGGAAGAACCAAAGCCAGTTAAGACTTTACAATGTGGGGATACAACACTTAATTATTATTTGCATACTTATAAATTTGTACCTGAAGATTATGAGCTTACTGAGGAAGATAAGAAGAATGAAGAAAGAGAAGACTATTATATTTCATATGGTAGCGATGAAGTAGAAATTAGTATGATGTCATATGTTACATGGGAAAAGGATGGAGTATTTTATAATCTTTTAGCAAGTGATACAGATATGACAGCTGATGAAATGCTACAAATGGCAACGGAATTATTATAATAGAGTGAGAAGAAGGATTAATATAAAGACTATAAAGGCGATATTGAAAGGGGGGTTATTCTCTTGCAATATCGCTTCTTTTATTTTAGTAGTATCATTATGCTTAAGGAATTGTATCATTTGAAGGTCATTCATAACAAACTCCTTTCCCTTGAAATATAGTAACGCTACAATTATAATACGAACATAGGAAAGAAAAATCTTATATTTCTAAGAAATAATACAAATATGTCAATCTATTTAAATAAAGAACGTGTGGATTTAGAAGGGGTTACTATTTATACAGAGGAAGGTAGAAGCATGATTCCTCTAAAGATAATAGCTCAGTTAACAGGTGCAAAAGTAGATTATGATGCTAAGGCAAAAGAGATACATATTAAAAGTAAGGATAAAAGTATAGTATTAAAAATTAATTCTTCTAAGGCATTAATTAATGATAGGGAAGTGGAAACAATAGCAAAGCCTGTGTTAAGGGGCAATACAGTAATGGTACCACTAAGATTTATAAGTGAGGCTTTAGATGTTTATATTGAATATGATAAAGATAGACAACGTATTTGTTTAAATACACTCAAATATAATGTACCTGATAATATCGTTGAAGGTTATATGCTGGCTATTGATAAAATATATAACGAAGACGAAGGCTTAAATGATAACAGTAAATATATCGCCATAGATACTTCTCATATGAGATATCTTAATAAAGCTGATAAAGCTAAGTTATTAAAACAAATGGAACGTTATGGCATTATTATTGAAGCAACATATAAAGAACTAGAGCAAAGAGGGCTTATTAAGGATCTTTGTTTTGAAGAGGGCATATTAATTGAGATTGATGATTTATCTAGTCAGGAAAATCAGCTTATATTAGATATTAGTAAATGGAAAAGTGGTTTAGGGGCAATAGGATATAATGCGATGGTATTAGAAAAAGAAAATAATATATGGGAGATTACGAAAAAGGGTATTACATGGATTAGTTAGATAAAGAAGATGGGGGAGATAAAATGCAGTTAAAGATGCAGTATGAGGATTTGAAATTATATTTACAATCTAGTGAGATTATAGATTTTGATGGTGCAGCTGGGGAGGAAATAAGAAAAGTAGCAGATGAAATATGGGGTCGTTCAAAGGATACATTAGATTATATAAAGAATGCTTTTGAATATGTAAGAGATGAGATTGGCCATTCAAGGGACATTAAGGGGAAGATTGTAACTTGTAAGGCGTCAGAAGTTTTAGCAGCAAGAGAAGGAATATGCCTTGCAAAATCACATTTATTAGCAGCATTACTACGTTATAAAGGTGTACCAGCAGGATTCTGTTATCAGAGGCTTATTTTAAATGATAAGACTGCACCTTATCTTATTTTGCATGGATTAAATGGCGTCTATATTGAATCATTAAATAAATGGATTCGATTAGATGCTAGAGGAAATAAGGCGGGAGTCGATGCACAATTTTCACTTTATGAGGAACAGATTGCTTTTCCTATAAGACCTGAAAAAGGTGAGGAAGATATACCTATTGTTTTTGCAGTACCTGATGAAAATGTAGTAAAAGCTTTAACAGAGTATAAAACCCTTGAAGATTTATGGGTAAACCTTCCTAAAGAACTTCATAAAATAGATTAAAAAATAATAGAGTCATTTTATTTCACCACATTCTACGGTTCGTAGATGGTTTATGAGTAATATAGGGAGTATACTCATAGCAAAGAAAGGGGAGATATGAAATGACAGCAATATTTCATGAGATTAATTTAAATGAGTGGAAGAGAGCACCTTACTTTGGGCTTTATACAAAGATGATTCCAACTGGATTTAATGTATGTGTGGATTTAGATGTAACGAAGATGTATCAATACTTCAAACAAAAGGGGTATAAGTTTGCAAGTGGTTATCGTTACATTACAATGAAACTCATTAATGAAAGGGAGTACTTTAGAATTGCTTATAAAGATGGAAAACTAGGATATTATGATTATTTGATACCATCCTATGCAAACTTTCATGAAGATGATCAGACAACTAGTGTGATGTGGGTAGATTACAAAGAAACTTTCGGAGAGTTTAATAAAGCGTATTTAGAAGAGCAGGCTAAGTATAAAGATGTACATGGCATTATTGCAAAACCAGAAATGCCACCTGAAAATAGTTGTATGATAGGGGTATTGCCATGGACTTCTTTTACAAGTTATTCACCAGTGCCTTATGCAGCACCAACACAATTTTTCCCGGTGTTAGAAGCAGGGAAGTTTAAGAAGACGGAAGGAAAAATTCTTATGCCATTTTCTATTACGGTCTCACATGCTGTAGTAGATGGATATGGTGTAAGTGAATATTTAGAAGCCTTACAGAGAGCCATGAATGCACCAGAAACGTGGAGTTAATCATAAGATATCTATACTAATTATGAAGAGGTATATAATCTAGTATCAAGAACAATTTATGATACACTATAAAAAGGATAAAATATTAAATAGAGCATAATCATTAAAAATACTTGAGGAAAAGCAGCATGATACGTAATATACAATATAAAATAGACACACAAAATGATGGACAGACGATAGGCATGTTCTTAAAGGAAAAAGAATATTCGAGAGCCATCTTAATTGAACTTAAAAAAACGCCAAAAGGGATTCAGAAAAATGGGTCTTGGGCAGGGGTCAATGAAGTTTTAAAAACAGGAGATATTTTAGAGATTTGCTTAGAGGAAGAAGGCACTTCTGAGAACATTGTACCAAGACCTTTAGACTTTGAAGTTTTGTATGAGGATGAAGATATTTTAGTCATTAATAAACCTTATGATACACCTATTCATCCATCTATTAATAACTATGAAAATACTTTAGCCAATGGAGTAATGCACTATTATAAGGAGCAAGGCAGAGATTATATATTCCGTTGTATTAACCGATTAGATAGGGATACAACAGGGGTTACTATTATGGCTAAAAACGCCATCAGTGCCAGTATCTTATCTAAGCGAATGAAGGAGAGAGAACTGAGCAGAACTTATATTGCTTTTGTAGAAGGCAAGGTAGAAGAAGAAGGCACTATTGATTTGCCTATTGGAAGAGTTGAGGGTTCAATTATTAAAAGGCAAGTAGATGAGATAAATGGAAAGCCTGCCATAACCCATTATCGTAAAGTGGGAGAGACTACAGTGGAAGGCATGCCCGTATCTATTGTGGCACTTCAATTAGAAACAGGACGCACTCATCAAATCCGTGTTCATATGTCACATATGGGACATCCACTTTTAGGAGACTTCTTATATAACGAAAATAATCATATGCTTGCAAGACAGGGATTACATGCAGTAAGAATAGGGTTTTATCATCCAATTAAACAAGAATATATGGACATCGTTGCGCCATTACCTAAAGATATGGCAGCGCTGCTCAAAGAAGATATAAATTATAATTCAATAATCAAATAATTTTATAGGGGAGATTAATGAAGTAAATTCTTCTGTAAATGGCAGCCTAATGGCACAAAGGGATGAGATAGAGAGAATTTTAGCTAAAGACCAAAGCTTATTTACAACAACGTCTGTAGACTTTATAGTGGACATTGATATCACAGAGAGACTAGAGCCGATAATCATTATTCAAACTAATGAAGGAATGAAGCAGGAAGTTTTAGAAGAGCAGTATACTGATTATATATTTCAAGATATGGCCAGAGGAAGCTGGGAAGATAATGGTGGTAGTGAATTTTACTGTAATGCATGGCTTCGAGGAAGCATAGAGGCTGAAGATATCATGAGTGCAAAATTTATTATCGAAAAAACGGATGTAGGGATAGAAAAGAATGAAGGCTATGGTAGTACATTTAGCGTATCAGCGGATTCCTACACAAGTTTTCCAAAAAGTGAAATACAAGGCATTGTAGTACCAGCACAAATGATTAAATCATCAGAAGGAGACAGTGAATTAGGATATAGAGGAGATTTTTCACAATGTAAGTTAGATACAGATGGGACCCAATATGATGTATATTTTGAGCTTATTACAAAAGATGGGTTAAAGTATATTACAGCAGAATGTCCTATTGCTTCATTTTGTTGTTATCCGATAAGCAAAAGATTAGAGGAAAATAATGCACGTCTACTACCAATTATTGAATAAAATTAAATAAATAAAAAGTTTACATGGACGTGCAAGAATTTTGGTTTTGGGTAATATGATTATTCATGAAAGAGTTGATAACATGGATAATATGAATAATATGAGTAACATGAGTAACATGAGTAATCAAAAAATGTATGATCAAAAGATGTATGATGATTGCATGGCAATGATGAATTATCATGCACTACTTAGAATGCAGGATGGCCGTGAAATTGATGGCATTATTGAAAGTGTAGATCCAGATAATGTAAATGTACTCATGGGAGAAGATGTCATTATGCGAGATGATGATGATATTAGACAAATGTATAATAATCCTAGAAGATATAGAAGGTTTAGACGCGAAAGATTCCCACTTAGCAGCTTACTTGCATTATCACTACTGCCATATCCATATTATGCACCACCATATCCATACGCAGCACCATACCCATATTATCCATATTAAAAGAGGGCGTATTGCAAAGAACCGCTGGGTAGTGGTGGGGTGTAGGTTACTCTCTCCGTGATTTGTGATACGCTAAGTTCGCTATTTAAAGTAACGCAGTGAACTCACTACGCTACGCTGCGTTCAAACAGCACTGCTAAAACCACTTTAAATAGCTCATTAAGCGTATCAACAAATCACTCCAAAGGTAACCTACACCCCACCACTACCCAGCTTTCGTTTGAATACTTACTGGAAAAAAGAGAGATGAAGATTTACTAGGATGGATATTTAGAGTAATGCAGTGAACTTACTACGCTAGGCTGCGTTTAGGCAGCACTGCTAAGAGCGCTTTAAATATCTTACTAAGCGTATCAAGAAATTACTCCACAGGTAGCCTACACCCCACCACTAACCCAGCTTTCGTTTTGAACACTGGTTGGTGAGAAAGTGAGGGAGGAAGATTTACTAGGGTGGATATTTAAGTTAATTAAGTGTGCTTGATAGGCAGAGGTGAGTAAATTTATTACGATAGTTAGAGTGAAGTGTATCCAATATTGGACTGAATATTTTGAAAAAATGATACTATAAAAACATAAGATTGATTAGGGGGTATTTACATATGGAAATTTGGATGAAATCAGCTAGATAAGAATAAATCTAATTTGAGGGGGATTTAATTTGGCTGATATATATTATATAGGTGGTTCACCTTGTTGTGGTAAAAGTACAATTGCAGAGATGTTTTCAAAGAAATATGATTTTTATTATTTAAAAGCAGATGATTTCCTTGATGCCTATATTGAAAGAGGTTCTAAGGAAAATCTAAGAATATGTAAAAAGCAATATGAAATGAATGCAGAGCAAATCTGGATGAGAGATGCAAAATTACAAACTGAAGAAGAAATAGAGTTCTATAAAGAAACATTTACTTTCCTAAAACAAGACTTAGAAAAACTAAGCCACCAAAAAACAATCATTACAGAAGGCGCAGCATATTTACCTGAGCTTATGAAGGCTATTGGGATTACATCAAATCATTATATGGCCTTAGTACCTACGAAGACATTTCAAGTAGAACATTACAAACAAAGAGAATGGGTCCCATATATTTTAGAAGGTTGCAGTGACAAACAAACAGCCTTCAAAAACTGGATGGATAGAGACGCCCTATTCGCCCTAGAAATTCTCAAACAATGCAAAATAGCAAACTACAACTCCATAATCATAGACGGCACCCAAACCATAAACCAAATTGCTAAACAAGTTGCTAATAATTTTGGATTAGAATATTAACAAACTAAAGGAGCTAAGATCAGATTCAACAGAATCTAATCTTAGCTCCTTTTATTAATCTTTATACGCTTCAAAGGTTAATAATGTATTATCCTCATATACGGGTGCATATGTTAATGTTGGTTTGGCAACACATTTGTTTTCATCAAAAACACCATAGCTATACCTCCTTATTGCATGAAAAAAGAATATAAAATATTACGTTTTACGCCTAATATGTTTCAACGAGGAGCTGAGGGAGTGGTGGTTTGTAGCCTACCTGTGGAATGATTTGTTGATACGCTTAGTGAAGAAGGGGGGAGCGGTTTTAGTGGGAGTGTCTGAGTGAACGGAGTGAACGAGTAAGTCAAAATGGAATAATTAACATTCTTCGCTCTACGCCTAATGTGTTACAAAGAAGAGCTGATGAAATGGTGGGGTGGAGACTACCTGTGAAGTAATTGGTTGATACGCTTAGTGAAGAAAGTCAAAGCGGTGTTAGTGGAGAGTCTGAGTATAGAACGATGAAGCTAGTAAGTCAAAATGGAATAATTAACATTTTTCGCCCTACGCCTAATATGTTTAAACGAGGAGCAGGGGGAGTGGTGGTTTGTAGCCTACCTGTGGAGTGATTTGATGATACGCTTAGCGAAGAGAATCAAAGAGGTTTTAGGTGTGTTGTCTGAATGCAGCGTAGCGTAGTGAGTTCACACCGTTTCTTTGATTATCAAGCTTAGCGTATCACAAATCACGGAAGGTGTAGGCGAAAAACCACCACCCCCCCTGCGGACTGCGTTTGTAATATCTTTAAAGTTTCATCTTCCTAAAAGCAAGAGGCGTCTTGCCATATACTTTCTTGAACATTTTTACGAAGTTTCCGCTATAGTGATAGCCCACTTCTTTGGCGATTTCCTCTACGCTGAGCTCAGTAGTAGAAAGTAAATTAGCTGCCTTTGTCATGCGAAGTGAGGTGGTGTATTGACTAATGGACATATGATATTTGGCAGAAAATCCTGCCTTTAATTTTTGTTCATTAAGTAATACACGCTGACTTAAATCTTTAATAGTAGGTGGTTTAAATGCTTCTTCTGTTAAGATTGCATGCGCCTTTTGAATGGCAGCAGCATCTGTAGCTGTTAAGCTAATATAGCGCTCTGTACCTATTTTAATTTCACCATAATCTAATTGGTTCGTAAAAACATTTTGAGGTGAAGACTGTAATTCATTATGAAGTAAAGCAATACATTCTAAGATTTTACTTTCTAAATAAAGTGCTGTCAGAGTATTTGCTTCAGCCTTATTTCTAAGGGTTTGAATAATTGTAGCGATTTCTAAAGGTAAATAGCGATAAGTATAGTTGGTTATAAATTGGCTAAAATCCTTGATTTCAGGGAAGGCTGGTTTAATGATTTCATCAAAATATTTCTGGTGAATTGTAATTTCAGCTCCATGAAAGTGTGTGCCCTTAGTCCAACTTTGTGTCCCTTTTAAGCCTTTTTCAATGATAAAGAAAGAAGAAGGTGTAAAAGAAGAAACTGGAGAGTCTTCTATTGTGAATTCAGTTTCCCCAGTATAAACCGTACCGAAGCGCATAAGTTCTTCTTGATGATTGAAGGCAAGAGAGAAGTTATTGGCAATTGTATAATCACCTACACCGAAATCATAATAACCTTCTCGGCTATAGAGCATAAAGTAGCCCAGTTCTGGACGATGATCGTTTTTATAAAGTGTATAGCAAGCCTCAGTGTGAGGCGTAAATGTCATATAATTTAAGACGCGTTGTTGAAAGTCTCTAGTTGTTGTAGCTGTCATGAATAGGTCCTCTGTTTCTATTATGTAATAAAGTCCGTGTTTAAAATGAATAGGATTTAAAGTAATAACTCTCATAGGCCTAGGAGATACTTTTAGTATAGATAGTATAACAGAAATTATTCTATTAGATGATAAAATTATTATATTAGATGAAGAGATTGAAATGATAATCAGTATCATATAGAATGTTTTTATATAAAAATGAAATAATGGGATAAAAATCCATGGAGGATATATACAATGAAAAAAAGATTATTAGCAACAATTCTTGCTTGTGGGTTAATGGGAACAATGCTTGCAGGTTGTGGAAGTAATACAAATACAGCTGAAAATACACAAGTAGAGATGGTGACAGTAACAGATGTAAAAGGTGAAGTTGAAATTCCAGCAGCACCACAAAGAATCGTAGATTTAAGTGGTAACAGCGATATGTTATCAATTTTAGGATATAAAGTAGTAGGAACAGCAAATAGTGATGCTTATGATTATACAAAATTTCCTGCTTACTTAGAAGAAACATTACAAGGAGCTGAAATCGTAGGATACAGCATGCAAGATACTATGGATATCGAAAAAGTTATGAATCTTAATCCAGATTTAATCGTTATCTCAACAGTTCAAGAAAAAATGTACGACCAGTTAAGTGCAATTGCACCAACAGTAATGATTAGTTTAGAAGCGTTAGATTGGAAAGCAGACTTAGAAGCTTTTGCTAAAGTATTTAACAAAGAAGAAGTAGCGAAAGAGTGGCTTACAAACTATGAAGTAAAAGCAGAAAAAGCAGGAGAAGAAATCAAAGCTGAGTATGGTGAAGATACAAGTTACCTTTCATTCTTAGCAAGTGGTGGTCAATTCTTCGTCTTTGATGGGGCAGGATTTGGAGAAGTATTATATGAAGATATGGATCTTACTAAACCAGCAGGTATGCCAGAGCAAAGTGATATTAGCTTACCAGTTGTAACTTATGAAGGATTAGCTGCTATTGATACAGATTATATCTTCTTAATTGCAACAGATGCAGATTTAGCAGAACTTGAAAACAATGCAATCTGGAACAACCTTCCAGCAGTTAAAGAAGGACATGTTGTTACATTACCAGCATCTCCATACTTTAACCAAGGATATAGCCCAATCGGTAGAGATTTATTAGTAGATGAAATAGGTGATATGTTAAATGAAACAACAAAGTAATAAATATACAGGCATTTTTGTCGTGATAAGTTTATTACTTCTAATGATAGGATTGGTTTTAGCCGTTAGGCTAGGACCAGTCCATATTGCGTTTAAGGACATATGGAATAGTATCGTAAATTATGAGCCAACATTAGAGATGATGCTTGTAAGAGATGTACGTATTCCAAGGGTCTTAGCTGTAGTATTTACAGGCGGTATATTAGGAGTAACAGGTAGTATGATTCAAGGCGTAACAAGAAACCCTATTGCAGAGCCATCTATTTTAGGTGTCAGTCAAGGGGCAACTCTAGTTATTGCTATTTTTTATGCAATAGGAATTGGGATTACAACAACCAATGTTTTAATTGCATCTTTAATTGGTGCACTTTGTACAGGACTTATTGTACTTGGCTTTCTAACTAAGAAAGCTAACAATCAGTCTATTACAAAAATCCTCTTAGCTGGAACAGCTATGAGTACATTCTTTGTTTCTTTAACAACAGTAGTAGGACTTCTTTCAAACCAATCTCAAATGATTGGTTTCTGGGTGTCAGGTGGTTTTAGAAATGCAGGATGGCATGACTTTAATTTAGTATTTATTGTAGGAACAGTAGGACTGATTTTAGCCATTATACTTTCGCCTAAAATCAATATTTTAAATCTTGGTGATGATGTAGCCATTGGGCTTGGTCAAAATCCAGAGAAGATTAGATTTATGACTTTAGGTTTAATGATTCCAATGGTAGCTGCAGCAGTAGCAGTAGGGAAAAATATTGCCTTTGTAGGGCTGATTGTCCCTCAAATCGTTAAGAAGATATTAGGTGAGGATTACCGCACTGGAATTCCATGTTCATTCTTATTAGGTGCAGTACTTTTAACTTATGCAGATATTGCAGCAAGAATGTTATTTGCACCATATGAAATGCCAATTGGTATTTTCACAGCCTTAATCGGGGTGCCATTCTTCATCGGGGTAGCTAGAAAGGAGAGGGGATAATGAAAAAAAGAAAAATGCCAATCGTTGTAGCTGTTTTAACCCTATTAGTAGTTATCGCCTGCCTCATTTCACTAGGCTGGGGAAGTTATAGTATTTCAGTAGGTGATGTAATTAATACTTTATTTGGAAATGGTACTAAGATGCAGAATGTAGCTGTATTTAATATTCGTCTTCCTAGACTTTTAGTTGGTTTATTTGTGGGGGTAGCCCTTTCAACAGCCGGTGCCATACTTCAAACTGTAACTAAAAATGATTTAGCAGATACAGGGATTATTGGAATTAATGCTGGGGCCGCAGTAGCAGCAGTACTATTTATTAAATATCAAACAACTAATTACTATAGTGAACTGGGTTCACTTTCAATATTTGTATTGCCATTTATGGCTATTGTAGGGGCTTCACTTACAGCCTTTATGATGTATATGTTATCAAGTAGAAATGGGATTAAGCCTAAGAGACTTTTACTTATTGGAATTGGTCTCAATGCAGGACTTAATGCTTTCATTTCTTTCGTTACATTTAGAGGCGGTGTAGGAGATTATAACCGTGTACTTACTTGGACTTCAGGAAGTTTATGGGGCTCAGGGTGGAACTACGTAAAAGTAATCGTACCAATTGTAACAATTATGTTTATCGTAGTTTTATTAAATTATAAAAAACTCGATGTTTTAAATTTATCAGATGAAAGTACCTTAGCATTAGGCTTAAACAGTGATAAAGAGAGAAAGAAGTTTTTGACATACGCAGTTATTTTAGCAGGAACGGCAACAGCTTTTGCAGGGAATATTAGTTTCCTTGGATTAATTGCACCACATATGGCAAGAAAGTTAGTAGGGCCTTTCCACAAATATTATGTGACAGTGTCTGCTATGATTAGTGTCATTATCATTGTCATTGCCGATGCGGTTTCAAGAAACTTATTCTCACCACTTGAGATTCCAGCAGGTATCACAGTATCCATCTTTGGGGTACCATATTTCATTTACTTAATGATGAAGGAGAGCTAGAAGCTATGAACAAAGCAGTAAATAACAATGGCTTAAACGAAGAAGCAATTCGTGTAGAGAATTTAAAAGTAGCCTATGAAAATAATGTAATCATTGAAGACTTAAGCTTATCTCTCCCAAAAGGTAAGATTAGTATTATTATCGGTGGAAATGGTTGCGGAAAATCCACTTTATTAAAGACAATCTCAAGAATTAATAAACCTGTTAAAGGGGATATTTTCATTCATGGGAAAAACATTAAAAGTATTAAAGAAAAGGAAATAGCTAAGGAAGTGGCTTTCTTACCACAAGGACCAGTTTGTCCAAATGGACTCACTGTAAGACAGCTTGTGGCATATGGAAGATTTCCACATCAAAAAATGATTGGGGGACTTAATAGCCATGATAAAGAAGTAATTGATTGGGCTATTGAGCAAACAGGTCTTAAAGATTTTGCAGATAGAGAAATCGAGAACTTATCAGGTGGGCAAAGACAACGTGCTTGGATTGCCATGACACTTGCCCAAGAAACAGAAACAATCATGCTAGATGAGCCAACAACTTACTTAGACCTTGCTTATCAGCTAGAAGTATTAGAAATACTTCAAAGGCTTAATAAAGAAAAAAATACAACAGTAGTGATTGTACTTCATGAAATCAATAATGCCTTTAAGTTTGCTCACAATATTGTAGGCCTTAAAAAAGGTAAAATTGTATGTCAGGGAAAACCATCAGAAGTCATTACAAAAGAAGCTTTAAGAGAAATCTATGGTATTGAAGCAGATCTTAAGCTGAGTGAAACTGGTGATTATCCAATCTGTGTAGAGTATGAATTAAATAAGGAGAAATCATGATAAATAGAAATTTCCTTATTATCGTACTAGGACAAATTATTTCTTTGTTTGGTAGTGCTATTCAGAGATTTAGTATGTCTTTATACTTACTGGAATTCACAGGAAGTACAGCAACCTTTGCAAATATATTAGCAATTTCAACGCTACCATACATTATATTTGCACCGATTGCAGGAAGACTGACAGATCGTATGAACCGTAAGAAAATTATGGTCTACTTAGACTTCTTATGCGCCCTATTAATAGGGGCTTATGCCTTGATTTTATTTGAGGGCAAAGACCATGTAGCTATAGTGGCAGTGGTTATGTTCTTACTTTCAGTAAGTGCTACACTTTATGGCCCAGCCGTAACAGCTTCTATTCCGCAAGTAGTGTCAGAAGACAAGTTAACATCAGCCAACGGAATCGTTAATCAAGTTGGGGCAATTGTTAACTTCGCAGGGCCAATTCTGGCAGGTGTTTTATATGGCTTAATGGGAATTAAATTAATTGTTGTGATTAATGCAGTAAGCTTCTTAGCTTCAGCCATTATGGAGTTATTCTTAAAAATTCCAAATGTAACAAGTACAAATGAAGCCATACTTACTTCTAAGAAAGCACAAGAGAAAAAAGGTGCAGCTAGCATTAAGTTTGTAAAAGATTCCTTTGCAGATATGAAAGAAAGCTTTAAGTATTTAAAGAAAGAAAAACAAGTGATCCTTGGAATCATCGTTTCATATGCTTTAGGAAATATCTTCTTAGTACCAATCTTATCAATCGTAGCCCCATTTTTTATTAATGTGAAGTTAGGCTTACCATCACAAGTTTATGGGATTGTAGAAGGAATCTGTGTATTAGGTATGATTTTAGGTGGTTTCTGGATTAGTGTGAAACCAAAGTTATTTAAAATAGAAAAAGCACATTATACATACTTCCCGATGATTGTAGGCGTATTTATGATGTCAGCTATAGGATTTATGCATTTAAATCCATATGTGTTAGCAGGACTTTTTGCATTAAGTGGGCTTGCAATTATGCTATCACTTTCACTTTCAAATGTCCTCACACTTACATTTATTCAAAAAGAAATCCCAGCAGAAATGCTAGGCCGCGTTTCAGCTTTCTCAACAGCTGTGGCAACAGTAAGCGTTGCACCAGGCCAATTATTATTTGGTCAAATCATTGAGACAGGTATGCCAATAGGGATTATTTTACTTGTAACAGCACTTGCTAATATTGGTGTAGTGATGTTTGTGAAATGGAACGTAAGAAATATAAAGAGGAGTTATACAAAATAGTTGGTGGGAGTAGTCACTCCTCCTACCTACACATTCCGTAATTTGTGATAGCCTAAGTTTGATAATCAATGTAACGGTCGAAAACTCGCTTCGCTCAGACACTCGACCTAAAAACACATTGATTCTCTTCACTAAGGCTATCAGCAAATTACTTCATAGGTAGGATAGTAGAAGTGACTACTCCAACTGCTATTTAGATAACTCTGGTGGAAACAAAGAAAAGTTAACTTTTTCATCATGCTTGGTATATAGAAAAAGAGTCACTAAATAGGTTCATTTATTTAGTGACTCTTTTTTATTTTATGTAAGTAAGTTGCCTAAATAAGAGAGAATAATGATATGTAGTGGATAGAAGAAATAGAAGAAGTACTTTAATCCTTTGCCTTTTTGATGATTATATAAAAGCATGAATGGGAGTGCAAATAATTTTAAAGCTGTAGTCGACATGAGTAAGCTCCTTTTGAGGTAGAATATAAGTTAATTAATATATTTCAGTGGCATCACTAGGTAGGTTATAAACGTGTTCTAAGAAGTCTCTAGCAGCTTTGGCTTCTTTAAGGTTGTAGGTGTAACCTAATTTTGAACCTACAAATAGGGCTGTCTCTTCAAAGAGGTCACACATAGTCATAATGGCTTTAAAGGCTTCTTCTGGATTGCTGCCAAAGTAGGTTGCAAGGTAAGTTTGCCATTCTGTTTCAGTAAGCCATCTATACATATATTTTCCGGATTTGCCAATGCTTACAGAGAAATTGGTGAGGAGTCCTATTTTAAAACCCAACATCTTTTCTAATTGCTTACGGACACAGAAGTTCGTCATATCCTGTACATAAGGTATTTCTTTTCGCCAAAGGCCTTTCGCTAGATTATTGGTACACCACCAAAATTCATTGCAAACCGCTAAGTATTCAGCTTCAGTAGGTTTCTTAATATGACGGTCTTCATCTGTAGCAGTTGGGATAGGTGGTAAGATATTATTTTTATCTAATAGTATTTGGCAGAGTTTATCAGCTAAAACATCTTTTTTTGCATATTCAGGTGTTACCACATGTAAATCCAGTCTGTTCCCATCTGTAAATTGCATAAGCCAGCCGTAGCAATTTGCTTTATCACTTTTACAATTAGGAAATTCATCAGGATACTGCATATAGAGAATCTCACCGAAGTTTTTAATCCAAATTTTATCTTCAATAAAGCTAAGAGTTTCATCTACTACATAAACAATATCATAGTCTTGAAAAATATCTTTTAATGCATTTTTATTTGTTCTAGAACCATTCATATATACTGCTTGAATACGTGCATCTTTTTGAGCTGTATTTAAGATTAATTCATACATTTCCTTTTCACTACGCATACTGATCACCCCTATAAAATTTATATATTAAATTAATCATAACATATAAAAAATTTTTTATCATTTAATGGTAATAATTAAAGGAGGCGTTAGCCTAGGGAATAAGTATGAAAAGCAAAAAATATACTTATATTATGAAGAAAATAGTAGGACGTTGAAAAAGTTATTAAACATAGTAGAATCGTTATAGAATAGTATATAGAGGAGGCGGAGATAAGAATATGAGGGAGAAGATTTATTATGTGTCAGACTATCACTTTTTTCATGAGTTATCTTTAAGAAGGAGTAGATCTTCGTATTTTTCAAGTATTGCCCATATGAATGCAGAGATGATTTATCGCCACAATCAAAAGGTAAAAGCAGAAGACCATGTATTTATCCTAGGTGATATCGTTGTATGTAAAGAAACAGAGATAGAACAGCGACTAGCAGAGACAGTAGATCACCTAAATGGGCATTTGCATTTAATACTGGGGAATCATGATTATAAGTATATGGAAGATATGGCATTTATAAAGCGATTTGAGAGTATTGATGAAGCTAAGTTAATTAGAGATCAAGACAGATGGATTCAGTTATTTCATTATCCAATACTAAGATGGTATCGTAAGAATAAAGGTGCTTTTCATATTTATGGGCATTTACATGATGAAAGGAAGGGGAAAGAGGCCCAGTGGCTAAGAACAGAAGCATATGCGTTAAA
This sequence comes from uncultured Clostridia bacterium, assembly GCA_937935915.1. Taxonomy (GTDB): domain Bacteria; phylum Bacillota; class Clostridia; order Lachnospirales; family Cellulosilyticaceae; genus Cellulosilyticum. The sequence continues at coordinate 554 of CALGWE010000291.1, read as the reverse complement.
CGCATGTGTTGAGGTGAATGATTTTATGCCTTGTACACTACAGGAATTGATTATAAATAATCAACATATAAAAGACATAGAACTTGATGAAAATATTAAGAGGAGCTTAATTGATATAGAAGCACAATAATTAATAAAAAATATTTATAGCCAAAATCTTAATACGTAAATACAAAATATGCTGTATGTGATATTATAGAATAGATATAGGGAGACATAAAAAAGATACGGAGTATATATCTATGCTAAAGATTAAGGGAATAAGAAAGAGAAGCATAAAGGCTAAATTAGTTATAGATTTTGGTGCAATCTTAATAGGAATTTGTGTATTCAGTTATTTTTTTGTAAGTTATATCTATCAAAGTATTTTAAATGAAAAAGAACAAGATAAAATACAAGTAGTGACAAATGCGGCAACTACTCAAATACAGTTAGTCATTAGGAACTCACTAATGATTTTAGAAAATGTGGAGAACTTTAACAGTTTAACAGCAAAGGAGTTATCTGTTGAAGAAAAGGTAAAGAAATTAGAAGGCTATGAATCACCATTTTAT